>CAZJYF010000203.1:0-7087 GCA_964549665.1 uncultured Saprospiraceae bacterium | reverse complement strand
AAAAAAGAATATTTTCTCAAGTTTCAATTTGTTTCTAAAAATTTTTGATACTTCCAAATCATTATATTTGCCGCACAGAAACCTTTTTATAATTTCGCTTCCACCTCCTTTTCTAAGGCTCCTTGGAAAGAAGTTAAGTGTAAGTGAACGTCTATTTTGCGTTTTTTTAGGGATGGATTTTGGGGAGTTGAGATTTATGGAACTACTCAATCTTCCCACCAACTCAAAACCCAAATCACCAACATTAAATGGACGATTAATTTAAGAACGAGATATTACCAGGATGTACAAAGGGAAAAAAATTGTCGTTGTTCTGCCTGCCTATAATGCCGCACAAACTTTGGGCAAGACCTACCGCGAAATCCCCTTCCACCTTGTCGATGAGGTCATCTTATGCGATGATGGGAGCCAGGATAATACCACGGAACTAGCCAAAGAATTAGGTATAAGACATGTCATTCGGCATGAGCAAAACAAGGGATATGGAGGCAATCAGAAGTCATTGTACAACAAAGCTTTAGAATTGGGTGCAGAGGTGGTCATCATGTTGCACCCAGATTACCAATACACCCCGAAACTAATTCCCGCCATGGTCAGTATTATCGGGGATGAATTGTACCCGGTGGTTTTAGGTTCACGGATTTTGGGAAACGGCGCCCGAAAAGGAGGTATGCCGGTCTACAAATACATCGCCAACCGCTTTTTGACCTTACTCCAAAATCTCCTCGTAAACCACAAGCTTTCGGAATACCACACGGGTTACCGGGCGTTCAGCAGGGAAGTGTTGATGGGAATTAATTTTAAGGATAACTCGGACGATTTTGTCTTTGATAATGAAATGCTTTCGCAAATTATTTATGCAGGATTCGACATCGCCGAGGTGACCTGTCCGACGAAGTATTTTGAGGAAGCCTCTTCCATTAATTTCCAAAGGAGTGTGAAATACGGATGGGAAGTACTTGGCGTATCTATTCGCCATTTCTTGCAACGGAACGGCCTTGCAAAGTTCAAAATGTACGAAAAGCCGGAAAGAAATAAAAGGCCGAAAAATTAATCATTCTTCTCAATAAAAAGAATGGCTTTTCTTCCGAAATAAAATGCGGCCAAAACGAGAGTATATGTGAGTGTAGCTGTCATATCACCTGGGCGTAAAGATAGTTATTAAATTGATTTTAACAACTAGATACCTTATCCTTTTGCTTTTGCTGCCTGCATTGTTCTAAAAAAAAATCTTGGTGACAACAAACAAAATATTTTCACGAATTTTAATTTTTTTTTCATAAAATGAAGGGATGGAACTTGCGGTTTTCAATTGCCTAATAGTCAGCAATTTTTAAATTTGATAAAGTATATATCTCCTGCCAAAGCTCAAAATGGGCTGCCGACTTTTTTCTTTAATGCAAATTCAATGCAAAAAAAGGATTTTCCCGTCACGGATTTAAAAAAAATTTTAGATGAAAGCCTTGAAAAGTACAATCGTACCGGTTTTATCGAGGATGACCCCATTTGTATTCCCCATCAATTCTCCCGACTTCAGGACATCGAAATCATGGGCTTTTGGGTAGCCATGCTTGCGTGGGGGCAACGAAAAACGATCATCTCCAAAGCAAATGAATTGCTTCGGTTGATGGACGGGGCGCCTTACGATTTTATTCTGAACCATGAAGAAAAAGACCGCGCGGCTTTTCTTCATTTCAAACATCGTACCTTTCAGCCGTTGGATACCCTTTATTTTCTATCCTTTTTCCAATATTTTTATAAAAAACATCATTCATTGGAAGAAGCCTTTGCAAGGCATCTGCAAACAGGAGATGAACATGTCGAAAAAGCCTTGGCGGGTTTCCACGATTATTTTTTTTCCCTTCCAAACGTTCCCCACCGCACCCGCAAGCACGTCGCTACTCCCAGGCGGAATGCTGCCTGCAAGAGACTGAATATGTTCTTGAGGTGGATGGTCAGGCAGGACGAAAAGGGGGTAGATTTTGGAATTTGGAAACGGATAAAACCCGCCCAATTGCTCATGCCTTTGGACGTGCATGTGGAGCGAATGGCGCGGAAATTCGGACTGTTGGAACGCAAACAAAGGGATTGGAAATCTGTCCTGGAACTAACGCAAAACCTGAAAGCTTTTGATGCGGAGGACCCGGTAAAGTACGATTTTGCCTTATTTGGCTTGGGAGTTTCCGAACGAATGGAATTTTTTTGATGGCAAGAAACCTCTTAAAAAATATCGAAACCCGGCGCAAATACCAAAAAAGGGCATCCGAGTCGGATGCCCTTATGATTGTGCATTTAATATTTGTGAAGAACTTATTCTCTGTCAAATCGCAATTCCTGAATCAAGTATTTTCCTCCCGCTACTTTCATGTAAACATACACCCGGAAAGTGCCACCCCCGGTAGTGAGGTTTCCGATGCAGTATTGGGAATCCTTTCCCTTGGACGTGCCTTGATGGACTTGGCTAAAGGCTCGCGGCCTGTGCTTTGTGAAAAAAATTTTCACCACTCGCACAGCCTCAGCCCTGCCATAAACATCTTCATCGCCCAAAACTGCAATTTCCACACTGTCGTCAAAATAGGCGCCAAGGGCATCGGCATTCCCTTTGCTGAGTGCTTCGGTGATTTGCCCCAAATTGAAATTCTGATGAGTCACCGCAGCTACTGAAGGAGCAAAAATCAAGATGAACAACAGGTTTTTCATAATTTAAGGATTTTGTGAAAAAGGTTCTCTAAATTAATGCCAGGGGGTATCTTTTTAGAGAAAAGATTATTGCCGGATTTTTGGGGCTAGACAAAAGAGAAATGGTGTTGTATTTTTGTCGAAACTTCCGAGAGTATTACGAAAGTTTGCTAATTGAATTTTTCGCACAAAATTCTACTTCAATAAGGTAGCTAAAGTAGAATTGGTTCATGTTTTCAATGCAACGTCTGTGGAAGCCCAGACGGAACAATGTAGGAAGTTACGATTTTTTTTACTTTAATGGTTTAAAAAATGCGGCGCTAATAACTCCCGGCTGAAACAAACGCTCCAATCTAGGAATAAAGTATTTCAAAAACAGGAAAACGAATTACGGAACTTCTAGATAGAGACACAATTGAATGCAAATCCATAAATAAAAAAAGACATTTCCGTCATTGTATTTTGACTTTATGTCAATATACCTAACGTAGTTTTTGGAAAAAGTTACACTTTCAGGCTTAATTTAGGACGAATTGAGAATCGTTTTGGCAGAAAATTCTAATTTCGCGGATTATGAAATCAACCCGCGTAATTCTATTAATTCTGGATGGTTGGGGGCTTGGGCAAAAACCCGAAGCAGATGCCATCCGCCATGCCAACACGCCTTTCGTGAATGGTTTTTATGAAAAATATCCGAATTCGACTTTGGTCACTTTTGGGAAAAAAGTCGGCTTGCCCGAAGGGCAAATGGGCAATTCCGAAGTTGGTCACCTGAATATCGGGGCAGGCAGGATTGTGTATCAGGAGCTGGCCAGAATAAACAAGGCAGTAAGCGAAAAAACACTGCACAAAAATCCGACTCTACTCCAAGCTTTGGAATATGCAAAAGCCAATGGGAAAGCAGTCCATCTCATGGGGCTTCTTTCAGATGGAGGCGTACATTCACACATAAATCACCTGAAAGCCCTTTGCGACATAACGCAGGAAAAAAATCTGGAAAATGTCTTCATCCACGCCTTTACCGACGGACGAGACACTGACCCCAAAGGAGGCGTTTCCTATCTAAAAGAATTAATTCAGCATATTGAAAATCAGTCCGTTAAGGTGGCGTCAGTCGTTGGAAGATATTATGCCATGGACCGCGATAAGCGTTGGGAACGAGTGAAATTGGCCTACGATTTATTGGTCCATGGAAAAGGGGAAGCGACTGCCGACCTGCTTGAAACTATTAAGAATCGATACGATAAGGAAGAGACCGATGAGTTCTTAAAACCCATAGTTTGTGCCGATGAAAACGGAAGACCCCGTGCCACTATCGCCGACGGCGACCTGCTCATCTGCTTCAATTTCCGCACGGACCGACCCCGTCAAATTTCTACTGTTCTGACCCAAAAAGACATGCCTGAATTTGGAATGAAAAAATTGGACTTGCACTATGTTACCATGACAAGGTACGACGCAACCTTCAAAAACATCGAGGTGCTTTTTGAAAATGAAGACCTGCAGAACACCTTGGGAGAGGTCTTGTCGAAAGGGGGAATGACGCAGGTTCGGATTGCTGAAACGGAAAAATATCCGCACGTCACTTTCTTTTTCTCCGGGGGAAGAGAGAAAGAATTTGAAGGGGAAAGGCGAATTATGATCCCTTCTCCCAAAGTGGCGACCTACGATTTACAGCCGGAGATGAGCGCTTTCCAAGTGACGGAAGCCATCGTGGAGGATATTAAAAAACACCAACCCGATTTCATCTGCCTCAACTTTGCCAACACCGACATGGTGGGTCATACCGGCGTATTCAAAGCAGCCATGAAAGCGGCAGAAACAGTTGACAAGTGTTTGAAAGAACTGCTTGAAGTAGCGTTAGATTATGATTATCAAGCTATTATAATTGCCGACCACGGCAATTCTGATTATCTTATAAATGAAGACGGCACACCAAATACCGCGCATACGAAGAACCCGGTTCCCTGTTTTTACGTCAGCAAAAAACCAACCAACCTGAAAATTAAAAATGGGAAACTCGCGGATATTGCCCCCACCATTCTGTACCTGTTTGGAATGGAACCGCCAAAGGAAATGGATGGCGAGGTCTTGCTTTTTCAATAATTGACGGATGGTTTTATCGCAACTTTTTGAACTGTCCTTTTTTTTGGGGTAGCTTACTCATTGCGGCAGAAGAACCTGAAATGAAAGCCGTTTTACCTTTCAAAGGTAAATCCATTGCTACATAATTTACCACTTTTTCAATCCCAATAATTTCTCTCCCAATTCGGTTAGTTGGGCCCTTGCGTATTTGGTTTGCTCCCAGTTTCTTGGGTCTCCAGGGAAGGCATAGCCTTCCGGGGCTATCCTATTTTTCCAGGAACTGATGCGCCACTCCCGCAAGGGAATGTTGTCTTCTTCGGCAGGCATCATGGAAATATATTGCGCAATGCGAACTTTGTCTTTGGACCGATTGGGTCGAATCCCATGTGGCTGGCAACTGTTAAAAATCAATAGATCCCCCGCTTCCATTTTGACCTTCACAATTTCATTTTCCAAACCCGAAATATCGGGTTTGAATCTATCGCGGTCTTCCGGCTGCGTCAATTTCCAGGTGTCATAGGTTCGGAATAATTCGGGGATGCACTGAAAGCCGCCCATATTTTCATCCAGTTGGTCGCCAAGGGCCAAGACTCCCTGCACATTTTGAGGTTTGGTCTCCGGGTCATAATCCCAATGGATGAAGCCTTTGTACTCATAGCCGGGTCGCATCGGAAAGTTAAGATTAGCCCGGTCAATGGTCACCCAAAGCTTCTCCGTGCCCCAAACATCCACAAAAGCATCGTAGACCCGTTGGGTTTGGCGATTGTTCCAAAGATGCTGATGATTGTAAACCTCCACCATTCCCGTACCCGCCAATTCTTTCATTTTAATCTCTGCACGCGGTGGAGTGTACCATGTTTCGGGCCCGTTTGGGTCTTTTTCTTCGAATTCCCATAGGAAAGCAGCCGTTGCCAAAGCTTGTTCTCTTGGAACGGCATTTTTGAGGACGATGTACCCGTTGTACTTCCAAAAAGCCCAATCCTCCTCGCTCAGCACCCGCAGCGGTTCACCATTGGAGCGGTCACTCAGTTTAATTTTACTACTGCTTGCAGTCGAAGGATTTCCTGGAATATCTTTGTGTTCATTGTTGGGAATCGAGGTTGGGGCCATGGATGGATTTGTCTTTTTCATCTTCTTAGAATTTTTTTTGAGAACGGATATTGCAAAGGTAATTATCACCCACACCTAACTCCAACCTGAATATTGTTCTTTATTTGAACTATATTGATATTTTTTTTCTAAAATTCAGAGAGCTTGTATCATTTAGTCAAATAAAAGACATGAAGACGCAATTTGAAACGATTAGCCCGGATGCGAACAGTTCCTTTAGGCTGTTGCATAATCCCCGGCTAAATGACTTATTTTTTTGGCATTTTCATCCCGAATACGAACTGGTTTACATCGAAGGGGCTAACGGCACCCGGCATGTCGGAGAGCACACTTCGCGGTACGAGGAGAGCGATTTGGTGTTTATTGGTTCCAATATACCCCACCTCAATTTTGATTATGGGGTTAAAACCGATTACGAAAAAGTGGTATTGCACATTCAGCCTTCTTTTAAGAATAAGGTTTTAGGGGAAATTCCTGAGCTTTCAACCATTTTTCAATTGTTTGAAAAAGCGCAATACGGAATAGCATTTTCAGGTGAAACCAAAAGGAAAATTGGCAGTCGGTTAATTAAATTTCATCGACTTCCTCCTTTCGAACAATTTTTGGAAGTATTGCATATTTTTCAAATACTGTCGGACAGCCGGGAGACAAGCCTGCTTCACGACCAACCCTATGTGAACCAATACAGCAAAAAAGAACAGGAAAGGCTCAGGCTGGTTTACGCTTTCATAGATGAGCATTATCAACAAAAAATTACGCTTGAGGAAGTGGCTTCCCTGTGCCATTTAAGCAAAGCAGCCTTTTGCCGGTTTTTCAAAAATGCGACGGGAAACACCTTCACCGGTTTCCTGAATCGCTACCGGGTTAGTCAGGGGAAAAGGCTTTTGCTGATGGATAAAAATGTCAGCGAAACTTGTTACCAATGCGGATTCGAGAGTCTTTCTTATTTTAACCGCACCTTCAAAAAAATTACCCGCGAAAATCCCTCGGAATTCAAAAACAGGTTTTTGAAAAAGAAAAGCCAACATTTGGAAAGGGTAGTGGGCATGAGGGGCAACTGAGGAAAATGCTATCTTTCCAGCATCTTTCGTTTGCCAGCTAAAGTAGTGGACACTTTTAATTTAAAATTTAAAATGATAAATTAAAAATTAAAAAAACGAGACGTTTATAAAGCATTGAAAACGAACGTTTTAGCCTTGTATGGTTTTAAATT
>CAZJYF010000202.1:0-7109 GCA_964549665.1 uncultured Saprospiraceae bacterium | reverse complement strand
TCATGGTGATTTCCAAAATCACCATGATTTAGAATCAAAATCCGTAATTTTCCGGCACAATTACAAAAACATGAAAATAAAATTGTGCCTGCTATTTTTGGGGAGTTTTAGTATTACATGTTTGGCTCAAAATGATTTTTCAAAATTGGCCAAAAGCTATGCCCACCAATCTTTCGGGGAGTTTTACGAACTCCTCAGTCTCGCGAACGACGCGCACTTTCCCGATGACATCGAAAAAAATGTTCAGTGGTGCGAGAGGGCTTTCGCCAACAGAGGCTTTCGCACCAAAAGGCTTGCCACGCAAACCGTTCCCCTACTACTGGCAGAAAAAAAACCTTCCAATCCCGCGAAAAAGACCGTCCTCGTTTATTTACAATTGGACGGGCAGCCGGTTGATTCTTCGCGTTGGTTTCAGGAAAACCCATGGCAACCGGCACTGAAAAAACACGTGAAAGGCAAGGGATGGGTAGAATTACCCTGGAAAAACCTGGAAGGCGACTTCGACCCCGAATGGCGTATTTTTGCCCGTTCGACTTCCGATTCGAAGGGGGCGGTGATGGCCTTTCTCAAAGCGAATGATGCCTTGAAAGAATTGAAAGCTGAACCGAATTTTAACCTCAAAGTCATCATGGACTTCGAGGAAGAATTGGGATCGCCCCATTTGCCACAGGCAGTGAGTGACTACAAAGCAGACCTGGAAGCCGACATGCTCGTCATTTTTGACGGACCTCGCCACCAAAGCAACCAACCCACCCTGACCTTCGGGGCAAGGGGCATCGCAACCCTAACGATGACGGTTTTTGGGCCGCGTTTTCCGCAGCATAGCGGGCACTACGGCAATTACTGTCCGAACCCTGCATTGCGACTTGCTCAACTGTTGGCAAGCATGAAAGACGGGCAGGGCAGGGTCACCATCCCCGGCTTTTACGACGGCATCGATTTGGATGAGGAAACAAAAGATATTTTGGCGCAAGTGCCTGATGACGAGGAAGCTATTAAAAATAAATTGGGCATCGCCAAATCCGATTCCGTTGCAGAGAATTTGCAGGAAGCGCTCCAATATCCCTCGCTGAACATTAGGGGGATGCGTTCCGGTTGGGTAGGTGCTGAAGTGCGAACGATCATTCCGGCGACGGCTACGGCAGAAATTGACGTGCGGCTGGTTTTGGAAAGTAACCCAGAACGGCTGCTGTCTTTAATCCGGAAGCATATAGAGCAGCAGGGCTACCTCGTAATTGACCGACCCCCTACTTCTGAAGAGCGGTTGAGTCACGATAGAATTTGCCAATTTGAATCGGAAATTTCTTACCGCGCTTTCCGTACCGCCTTTGATTCCGAAGTAGGGCAATGGCTCATCAGGGCGATGCGAAATGCCTTCGGAAGGGAACCCATTAAAAAAAGGACTTCCGGAGGTTCCATCCCCATTTCCCCCTTCGTTACCACGTTGAACATTCCCGCCGTGACCGTTCCCACCGTCAACCCCGACAACAATCAGCACAGTCCCAACGAAAACATCCGGCTGGGAAATTATGTGGGAGCCATCCAAACGATTTTGGCCATTTTGATGGAGCCTTTGTAAAAGGAAAAGTTTTCAAGTAGTCCTTTGGGGATTAGAGTTGCACTTTATTGGGTGGTACTTTGATTACTTGTTATTTTGCATAAAAGCGAAAATGACAACGATAAAAACTGCTGAAAAAGTTTGACATAGAGTCAAAAAAAGCGTTTATTTAATTTAAACTCTTCCTGCTGTTTTACTGAGTGACGCAGGAGGGAGTAGATTCTTTTTTTTTGGCACCCTGGCACCAATATTCATTCAAAGTTTTAACAAATGAAGTATTTTTTTTATCTAACGTCAAAAAAATATCCCGTTTCCTGTCCAAATTATGATTGCTACTAAACCAAAAATTGATAAAAAGATTCTTTTAAGAGCTTTCCGGTTGATGTGTACTGCCAAAGCATTGACGGACTTGTACGAGGAAAATTTCAAAGTCGTTTCAAAATACGTCCATGCTACTTCGCGAGGACACGAAGCCATTCAACTCGCAGTGGGTTTGCAACTTAGGCCACAGGATTGGCTCTCTGCCTATTACAGGGATGATGCGCTATTGCTTGGCATCGGTATGAAGCCCTACGATTTGATGTTGCAACTGATGGCAAAACGGGACGACCCCTTTTCCGGTGGGCGTGCGTATTATTGCCATCCAGCCTTGAAAGATCCGGACAAGCCAAAAATTCCGCATCAATCTTCTGCAACCGGAATGCAAGCAATTCCTGCGACAGGGATGGCCATGGGCATTCAATACAAAGAAAAAGTAGGGCTGGCAGAAGACTTTGGGGGTGATAATCCGGTTGTTGTTTGCTCTTTCGGCGATGCTTCTATCACTGAAGGCGAGGTGGCGGAGGCTTTTCAAATGGCTGCATTGAAGCAATTCCCAATATTGTACTTGGTACAGGATAACGGATGGGATATTTCTGCCAATGCAAAAGAAACGCGTGCACAAGATGCTACCGGTTATGCTAGGGGATTTCATGGAATCGAGGTTCGAAACATCGAGGGCAACGATTTTTGGGAATCCTATCTATGCATCAAAGAAGTCTTAGCAACGATTCGGAAAGAAAGGCGCCCATTCCTTGTTCATGCCAAAGTTCCACTTTTGAACCACCACACTTCCGGTGTCCGAATGGAGTGGTATCGGGATGATTTAGCGGAGCATCAGGCCCGAGACCCCTTCCCCATATTTCGACGCCAGCTTTTGGAAGAGGGTATCCGTGAGGGTACCTTGAAAAAAATTAGGGGAGAGGTAAAAAAGGAAGTTGAAGCTGATTATCAAAACGCCCTTAAAGCCGAAGACCCCCGCCCTGAGGACCTCTTCACGAATGACTATGCCCCCACGCCGGTTATTGAGGAAAAGGGAGTTCGAAGACCCAAAAAAGGTACCTCTAAAGTCATGGTAGATTGCGCGTTGTTCGCCGTCAAAGAGTTGATGGAAAAGCATCCGGAATGCCTGCTTTACGGGCAGGATGTAGGTGCTCGCTTGGGGGGCGTTTTCAGAGAGGCGGCGACATTGGCTGATGAATTTGGCGATGAACGGGTTTTTAATACACCAATTCAGGAGGCTTTTATTATTGGCAGCACGGTGGGAATGTCCGCTGTCGGTTTGAAGCCCATCGTAGAGGTCCAGTTTGCCGATTATATTTGGCCAGGCTTGAATCAGCTCTTCACCGAAGTGAGTCGTTCCTGCTACCTGACGAATGGTAAATGGCCGGTTAGTTGCATTATTCGGGTCCCCATTGGAGCTTATGGAAGTGGCGGCCCTTATCATTCTTCCAGCGTGGAATCGGTGCTTACAAATATACGAGGTATTAAGATTGCCTACCCTTGCAATGGGGCTGATTTGAAGGGATTGATGAAAGCTGCTTACTACGACCCTAATCCAGTTGTTATTCTAGAACACAAGGGACTGTATTGGTCAAAGGGGAAGGGAGCCGAAATGGCGACAACAGTTATGCCGGATGAAAATTATATTGTTCCTTTTGGGAAAGCCCGTCCTGTGCTGGAAGCTTCAACAGAAAAGATTCAAAATGGAGAAAGCCTGCTCGTGGTCACCTATGGGATGGGGGTGCATTGGGCTTTTAGCGCTGCGAAAAAATTTGAGGGAAGGGTCGAAGTTCTGGACCTGCGAACGCTTTATCCCTTAGATGAGGATGCCATTTTTGAGGCAGCGCTAAAACACGGAAGATGTTTGGTTCTGACAGAGGAACCTGTGAATAACTCTTTTGCTCAAAGTGTGGCAGCTCGAATTCAGGAAAACTGTTTTGAGTGGCTGGATGCACCGGTTCGAACAATGGGTTCGGAAAATTTGCCTGCGATACCCCTGAATGCCACTTTGGAACAAACCATGTTGCCCTCGAGTGAGAAGGTGGGCAAGGCTATCAGGGCATTGCTGGGTTATTAATATAAAATGACCAACTTTTGTTGCCCCGTTGCGTTTGAAGAATGAAGTTGATTTTCAAGTTTTTCCTTTTTAAATTGTTCGTTTAATTAAGCTATAAAATCATGATTGCTGAATTTGACATTGCAGAAAAAAATCTTAAAACCATTGGTTTTCTCGAGATAGAACCCGACCCTACTTTGGACCTTTTTGAGGAAATAGAAAAACTTAAAAAGGAAAAAAATGCGGTCATTCTGGCACATTATTACCAGGAACCGGACATTCAGGATATTGCAGATTTCATCGGCGACAGCCTCGGTCTTTCGCAAAAAGCGGCCACTACGGACGCTGACATGATCGTATTTGCAGGGGTCCACTTTATGGCGGAAACGGCTAAAATGCTAAACCCCGGAAAAAAAGTTTTACTCCCTGATTTAAAAGCGGGCTGCTCCCTGGCGGATTCCTGTCCGCCCCATCTTTTCCGGAAATTCAAAGAAAAATATCCGGAACATGTTGTCGTTAGTTATATCAACTGTACGGCTGAATTGAAAACCCTGACGGATATCTGCTGCACCTCTACCAATGCAGTTCGCGTGATCGAAAGTATTCCCGAAAATCAATCCATCATTTTTGCACCGGACATCAATCTGGGAAAATATTTGCAGAAGAAAACCGGCAGGGAAATGGTTCTTTGGAACGGAACCTGCATGGTGCATGAGATATTCTCCCACGAAAAGATTACCAAACTGATGCTGCGCCACCCCGATGCCAAATTCATTGCACACCCAGAATGCGAGCCCCACATTTTGGAAAAGGCGGATTTCATCGGTTCGACGACCGGCCTGCTGAATTACACTATTAATTCCAAAGCTAACGAATTTATCGTCGCCACTGAGTCGGGGATCATTCATCAAATGCAGATACATTCACCGCACAAAACATTTATCCCCGCTCCCCCAAATAATACTTGCGCCTGCAACGAATGCCCCCACATGAAACTCAATACGCTTGAAAAATTATATACCTGCCTTAAATACGAGCTGCCCGAAATCACGCTCCCTCAATGGGTTATAGAACAGGGCAGAACCTGCATTGACCGAATGTTGGAAGTATCTGCAATGGCTGGCCTCTAAATAAACAATTTACCCTAGTCTGAAGCCGTTGCCTTGCCTTTTTTATTCCTTCTCTGTGCCGAAATGTCGTGTTTCGATTTGTTGTCAATCCTTTCCTTATTAAGTCTAAAAGACACTTCAAATAACAAGTCCTGCAGTTTTGCCGTTAAATGGTAGCTTTGCGGTTTTCAAAAACAAATCCTAAAAACGGATGAATGTTAAAACGGGTTTTTTACTTTTTATTTTTAGTGGTTTTTCCCTGCTTATAAGTGCGCAGCAACAGGAAGGTTGGGAGGCTGGTGGTTGGTTGGGCATTGCCAATTATTTTGGAGACCTGAACACTAATTTCAGGTTTAATGGGGCCGGGGCAGCGGGAGGTGTGGCAGCCCGCTATAATTTCAATGAGCGGGTCGCTTTAAAATTCGGGCTCAATTATGGCAAGGTCCAGGCAGATGATGCCAACTCTGATAATGTTTTCGAAAGAGCACGAAATCTTAGCTTTAAATCTAACCTCCTCGATATTGGCGCGCAGTTTGAATTCAATTTTCTTCCCTATAACCATGGTAGCAAAGACGAGGGATGGACACCCTATCTTTTCGGTGGATTCGGCGTCACCCGTTTTGACCCGAAGGCAAAAATTGACGGTCAATGGCATTCGCTACGGGAATTTGGAACGGAGGGTCAGTTTAAGGGGGATGAATACTCCAAGGTTTCCACCAGTTTTATTTATGGCTTTGGGTTTAAAATTGACTTGAGCTATGAGTGGAGTCTTAATTTTGAGTTTAGTGCCAGGCAATTATTTAGTGATTATTTGGATGATGTTAGTACCGTTTATGCCAATGTGCGGGACATAAAAAATTTGCGAGGGGATTTGGCTGCCCGCCTGTCGGACCGCTCGCCTGAATTATTTCAGGAGGACCCTAATTTCTTCGTTCAAAACAATCTTGAATTTCCCATCGGTCAACCCGGGCGTCAACGGGGAAACAGCAAAAACAATGATTCTTATGTGCTGTTTGGCATTGGACTGATGTACTATTTTGGCGATTTGAAATGTCCTTACGGGCATTAAATTGAAAATTAATCATTGGATTTTAAATATTTGTTTTCCATTTTTATTGCCAAAAATATATTTCAAAAATATTTTCTCCTTTTCTCTTTCTTCCTTTTCAATTGCCATGATTTGTTGGTCATTACCTGATTTTCGCATTGGATGGGCTGAGCCTTTCGGCGCTTCGCTCAGAAGAATTTCTTTTAAAAATTGGCTTCTAGTTTTGAGGGATATGAAATCCGCCTATATTTTTTCAGCCCATTTTTCTAGCTTGCCATGTTTCTGTTTTTATTACTTTTGACCAATACAAATGGGCAAGGCATATTTATCTATATTGATTTAGGGGCTAAAAAAATCCTGGCGCAAAAAATGGTTATAGACGCTCATCAGCATTTTTGGCGATACCAAGCTTTCCGTCAAACCTGGATTGATGAGAGCATGGCGATCCTGAAAAGGGACTTTCTTCCCCAAGATTTGGCAAAAGAACTTTTTGAAAATCAAGTGGATGGCTGTGTTTCAATACAGGCAGAACATTCCGAAGCAGAAACCCTTTTTCTTCTTCAGCTTGCAAAGGAACACGCGTTTATCAAAGGAGCGGTAGGTTGGGTAGATTTTCGGTCGGCGGATGTAGAGCAGCGATTATTTCATTTTTCCAATTTTGAAAAGTTAAGAGGGTTTCGGCATATCGTGCAGGGAGAAAAAAATGACAATTTTTTGCTCAGGAAAGATTTTCTAAATGGTATCGGGTTACTCGAAAAATATGGCTTCACCTACGATATTTTAGTTTTTCCACATCAATTAGGGGCAGTTTTGGAATTTGTGGAAAAGTTTCCGAATCAAAAATTTGTCATTGACCATCTCGGCAAACCCTACATAAAAGTGGGGCTTTTCGAAAAATGGGCTGAACTGATAAAAGCAATTGCCAAACATGAAAATGTTTGGTGCAAAATTTCTGGAATGGTGACGGAAGCAGATTGGAATTATTGGAAGCAGGAAGATTTTGTGCCGTATTTGAAA
>CAZJYF010000201.1:0-7139 GCA_964549665.1 uncultured Saprospiraceae bacterium | reverse complement strand
GTCCAAAGCCTTTTCATAATCTCCCATAGCCAGGTAGGTCATTCCATATTCCGAAAAAATTCTATTTCTATGGGTTGCGTCTTCCTTTTTATAAAAAAGCGCTTTTTCAAAATGGCGAAACGCTTTTTCATAGTCTCCCATTTTCCGGTACAATTTGCCGGCAGAAATATAAATAACCCCAGCCCATTGGTTTACCAAAGCGCGCTCCTTTGATTTTCCGTAAAAGGCGAAAGACGCATTCAACTTAGCGATTGCTTTGTCGTAATACGATCCTGCTCGTTCAAAGTCGCCCTTTTCCACCAAAATATCTCCAATGTTCTGATAGATAATAGCAGCCGTAAGCGACGACGGAGGCTCATTCTTCATTTCCTTGGACTTGTTGTTATAATCAACGCATTTTAAAAACAGCCCAATCGCTTGTTCGTAGTTGCCTTTACCGCTATTAATACCTGCCATGTTTTGGCTAACCAGAAAAAGTTGGAACCAATCGGAACTGGTTTTTTCCGTTTTTTCCAATATTTTGATGTACAGCCGGTGATACATCTCCAATGCGGTATCACTACGTCCCAAGTCATCGTAATACCCTGCCCAATGCGTCCTATTGTCAATATTATATTTCTCAAAAGAGGCGCCTAGTTTATTTTTATAGCCTAAAAGAAGGGAATCCATTTTTTCCAGGTAAACCCGTGCCAATTGCATTTTATCGTGCATCCTCGAACATGTTATTTTTAATTGGTAGGCATCTGCGACTCCTTCCCAATGGCACAATTCAGAACTTTTTTTCGCCATGGCATCCAAATAATAAATGGCTGTATCAAAATCGGATAGAAAATGTTGATAAGCGAGGTTCTCCAATCGTTTTACGGCTGAGCTGTCAGCGGGAGATAATTGTGCAAGCAAACAAAAAGGCGCACCTGCCCAAATAAAAAACAGGAGGGCTTTTCGCCAAATGGCAAGGATTCGTAAGAGGTATTTGTATGATTGCATTTCCATTAAATATGAAAGCAGTTTGTCAATGTACCGGAAAGGAATGGTTGATTTACTCCTCTCCTCCCGGTGTCCAGGCACCGTTATCTAAGTTTCCTTTCAGGAATACCTCAGATTCTTCTCCATTTACAAGGGAAGTTATCCTCAAATTTGCTTTCCCTTTGAATTCTAGTTCGGAAAACAGAAAACTGATTCCCGAAAACTCCATCCCATCTATCCGAATGTTGAAATCGGTAGATTGTATTAGCGTCGTTCCGTCAGAATCTTCCAATGACCCTTCAATTCCTGTAATTAAACCGTCGGGAACCGGTCCTGTTAAAAATTTAATTGAATCCCTTTTTATGGAAGAGGATGAGCACCAGCAACAACGCCGCCTTGCTGTAGAGGAACATTTGCAGCACCCGCAAAGAACGGATCGTTTTATGCCGGTTGTATCACCCGTCAATTTAAAATCCGTCCGGCGGGTTCTTTGGTGCAGCAGGGCAAGATTTTTTAAAAGTATGGCTTGGCTTGCCGAATCCAAGGGTTGTTCCTGTCCGACAACTTCATTTTCAAGTTTAAAAGCAATCAGGTCGGAAAGCAGGACGACTTCTGTGGTTTCGCCCTTTTCTTGGTTTCCAGTACTTCCGCCATTATTATCTCTATTGCAACTACCAAAGCCGGCATAACTGAAAAGAACGGCAAACGCGATAGCAGTCCCAAGCCAGAGTTTTAAGGTGTTTCTCATTTTGAATTATTTTATTTTAGATTAAAAAAGTTGGTTGCGAAGTGGGATTTAGAGAAGAGCACTTTGTCATTCACAGATTGAAAAGAGAGATCTGCCGGAATTGAAAAAAATGAAAGATTGTGTTGGCAGCCCTTAAAATACAGAATTTCAATCGGAAACCAAAATTCGGCATGTTACTGACCGTCTTTCCAGAAAAAAGTTAATTCCCCAAAACCTCCGACGACCGGAGATAATCTCCAATCGCCGGAGTAGTGTACTCATTTTCGAAAGGTGAGGTCCTTTTATTACCGAAAATGTTCTTTGGGGTTAGTTTGGTGTATGCTTGAAATTGGACATAAACTCCCTTTGAGTTTCGTCGTAGTCCACTCAAAAAGAGAAATGTACCCACCCTCTTGCTAATTTTTTTTCTATTTTTAATTTTCTAGCCAAAGAGTGGGTACAAATCACACCGAAAAAGAACTTATCCTTGAATCACGAGAAATACACCGACAGAACTCTAATCGAAGCTATCAAAAAAGGAGGCACCGAACGCCAAAAAGCCCTGCAACAACTTTATAATAAAGGAAACATCAGGGAAAGGGTTGTGCAATACATAACAGCGAATCAGGGCGATGCGGAGCGCGCCAAAGACATTTTCCACGATGGCATGATCATTTTCGACAGGAATATTCAGGAGGGCAAATTCCGGGGCGAGGGTTCACCGGAAGGCTACCTTTATTCGATATGCCGGTTTTTGTGGATGAAAGCATTGGAAAAGGAAGGCAGGATGGTACTCAAAGACGACGACGGTTTATTGGAAGACATTGCGCCCTTAGACCCCGAAGACATGATCATTGAGAAGGAAAAGGAACATCTTCTCGACAAAATTATCGCCCGTTTGGGGGAGCGATGCAAGAAACTGTTAGAACTTTGGAAACTGTCTTATTCCATGGATGAAATAGCCGGAATCCTGAATTTTAGTAGTGCGGCGATGGCACGCAAAAACCGCTACCGCTGCCACCAACGGCTGATGAAATTATTGAAGCAACAACCCCATTTGTTGGAGATGTTGATAGGCTGATTTGTTGAAACCTTGAATTGTTGAGTCCAAGTATTTGTAGAGCCAAATTCTTATCATGACCACGTATTATTTGAACGTATCACCACTCAATTAATCAATGGCTTAACCACACACTACTTATGAAATCCGAGAATTATTTCGACCAAATTGAATCCTATTTTCTGAAAAGGCTTTCAGGTGATGACCGGCAGCGATTTGAGAAAGAGCTGGCTGTCAACCCCGAATTGAAAAGAGAACTTAAATTGTATCAACTTTCCCATCTCACCATCCGCCGAATCAAGGAACAAGGCTTTCGCAAAGAAATGGAAGCTTGGTGGGAAACCCCGAGCGAGTCCAGAGAATCCGTCTCACAAGTGAGGAGGTTGCTTGGCAGTTGGAGGGTGGTCGCCGCCGCCGCACTGGTTATCATCTTCGGTGGATGGTTTCTTTTTCATTGGGCTGCCAACGCCTATTCCAATGAGCAAATTGCAACCCAATATTTCGAAGAAACGTTTAGTCAGGTGGTTCCACGAGGCCCTGAGATAGCAAATAATCCTCTTTCAGGAGGCAAAAAAGCGCTGCAAGAAGAACGTTTCCAGGACGCAATTCCCCTCTTTCGCCAAATTCAACCACAAGACCCCTTTTTCCACGAAGGAGAATTTTATCTCGGTTATGCCCTCTACCACCAAGGTGATTACGAAGCCTCAGCCGCCGCTTATAAAATTGTTGCCCAAAGTGGCGACCCTCGTTTTGCCAGGGAATCAGAATGGTACCAAGCCCTGTCGCTTTTGGCTGCCGGAGAAACGGGACCGACCTTCCGGCAACTTTTTGATAGAATCCTAACAGACGAGAACCACGATTTTAACGGTATAGCGAAGGATTTGGAAAAGGACCTGGATGGCTTTTGGCGAAAATTGGCGAATTGATGCTCTTTATCCGAATTAGGATTTGCAGGATTTTTGGATTTCCAGGAGGCCAAGAGTATCCAAGATAGAAGGCATTTCCCAAATGCCTTCCATCTACCCATCTACCGAATCTTCACTTCTGTAAATCCCGAATCTGACAATTTCCCACCCAGCGTTTTTTCTTATCCAAAACGCGGCTTATCTTAGCCAAAGCGTTTCATTTCCAAACCTTCTAATTTCTAAACAGACCCAATGATAAAAGATAGATTGCCAATTCGATTTTTGTTCCTGATACTCCTCCTCACAAGTTCCTGCCGGGAAAATCCACCGCAGCACACCCAACTTACATTGGATTGGGAAGCCCTTTCGGATAAGTTGGTAGAACGGATGGGTCTCCAATCGGGCGAGCGGGTTTTTTTGTTGGCGCGCCCGGGTGATTTTGACCCCTTGATTCCGTTGCTTCGCAAAAAAATTGCCTCGGCCGGGGCGGAAGACCTCGGTGCTATCAGTGTGGGGAAAAACGCCCCGGAAGCTTGGGCAACCGGCTTTACTCGCGCAGCAAAAGGAAAAGACCGCAAGGCCCTTGCCGATTACTTCCGTGATGTTGACCTAGCTGTCATGCTTCCTGGTCCGACTCCTATCGACCTTGCTTATGCTGCCATGCAGGATGTATTAAAACGGGGGAATGGGCGCACGATTCATTTTCATTGGTCTGGGGCTTATGATTTCCGCTTAGAAAGCCTTTCGAATACGAACGAGGTTAATTCCTTCTACCAACGCGCTATTTTGGAGACCGATTATCAAAAACTCAAGGAATCCCAAATTGAATTTGAATTGGCCATGCGTGGTCAGACCATACAAGTGACGACACCACAAGGTACTGACCTTCGCTTTCAAATAGGAAACCGTCCCGTGACAAAGCAGGACGGCGATGCTTCTGCCCTCCGGGCAAGTCAGGCAAAAAACCTCATTGACCGGGAGGTGGAATTGCCCGCCGGGGCAGTGCGGGTAGCCCCACTGGAGGAATCGGTAGTGGGCAGCATTGCTTTTCCCGATGCCGAATGGAACGGTCAAGCGGTAGAAGGTCTCCTCATGACTTTTAAGCAGGGCAAAGTGACGGATTGGAAAGCAGATAAAGGGGCAGAAGCTGTCAAAGCTGTTTTCCGCGAGGCGGGCGAATCGGCCCGTTCCTTTCGCGAATTTGCCCTGGGCATGAACCCGCTTCTGGCCATCCCTTCTGAAGACCCGCTGTGGATACCCTACTACGGATACGGAGCAGGGGTGGTGCGCCTTTCATTGGGAGACAATATCGAATTGGGTGGCAAGGTGGGTGGTGGCTTTGTGCGTTGGAATTTTTTCCCCGATGCGACCGTCAAAGTGGGGGCGGAAATTTGGGTGAAAGATGGGAAACTGCTGAAGTTTTAAGCCTCGTAAATTGGAAAAAGTGCCTCTTGATAAAATAAAATTAGTGGAAAAGTAACGGCGCAATTTAGTCAAATTGCGCCGTTAAACCAGCCTAATTTTATGAATTTAGGGCATTTTGTACAGATGGAAGGCATTTTGAAAATGACTTCCATCTTGGCATCCTGAAAATCCAAAAATCCTGCAAATCCTGATTCTGACAAATAAGGCCACTACCGTTTCGGAACGAACTGCCGCAAATACGTCAACGACTGCCTCAAAGCTGCTTTCCGATTTTCCAGGGAACCTTCGAAGGCGCGGTCTTCCACTTCTACGCAGACGCAACCGTCGTAGCCGGTATCTGTCAAAATGGAAAAGAACTTGCCCCAATCCACATTGCCCATGCCCGGCAGTTTGGGTGAATGCCATTCGTTGGGCGGGGCCAGGATACCCACTTCGTTTAATTTATCGCGGTCGATCCGAACATCTTTGGCGTGAATGTGGAATAGTTTGTGTGCAAAATCTTTCATCGGTTTCAGATAGTCCATCTGCTGCCAAATCATGTGGGAGGGGTCGTAGTTCAGTCCAAAATAGTCGCTAGCGATGTCGTCGAACATCCGCCGCCAAATGGCTGGGCTTATGGCCAGGTTTTTTCCGCCCGGCCATTCGTCGTAGCTGAACAGCATGGGGCAGTTTTCGATGCCAATGCGAACTCCCTGTTCCTCGGCGTGCCGGACGACCGGCTGCCAGGTTTTTAAAAATTGGGGCCAATTTTCATCGAAGGTCTTTTTCCAGTCTCTTCCAATGAAGGTATTCATTTGAAAAACGCCAAGCAAGGAAGCAGCTTTAATGACTTTTCGAATATGGTCAGTGTAAATTTTTGCTTCTCCGACCTCCGGGGTCAAAGGGTTTGGATAATAGCCCAAGCCGCTGATGGAAACGCCCGACTGATGAAGCATTCGCAACACTTTTTCCGCTTCTCTTTTATCAAAATTAGTCACGTCCAAATGGGTGACGCCGGCATATCGCCGTTCCGCTTGCCCTTTTGGCCAGCACATGACCTCTACACAATCGTATCCTTCTTTGGCAGCAAATTTAATGACTTTTTCGAACGTGAGTTCGGGGAGAATAGCGCTGACAAATCCTAGTTTCATAATGAGTGAAAATTTAAGAGGATTTCAATTATATTTTGATTTTTAAAATCAAACACAATATTGACAAAAAGAAAAATCGTATCAACGCCAAATGTATTCTCTAATTCTCAAAATTTTATTCACAATTCCTATTATTTTTGCAAAACTTTTGTAATCAAATATATTTATGCAGCAACCAACTCCTCAACGCACCCGTGCCCAAGAATCTCGGGCAGCTATTCAGCGACTCTACATCGCCATGCGGCACCTCTTCATTCGAGGCAGCTATAAGCCGCTTGGCATCTCCGGTGAAGCCATGATTGAAGCCATGATGACCCTTCAGCCGGAAATTTACGGTTCCATAGCCGACCCCGAACGGGTGGAATTGGAAGGCTTGCTTTATGCTTTGCAACGGCTTCCGCAAGGCATCGAAGAGTGCCGCTATTTAAAACTCATTTCAAGAGAAGGAATCGAACATTCGCACTTTCAGCCCCTCGTTCCCGCCAAACGACGCCGGAATTGTTACCGCATTGACCGGGAACAAATGTTTATCGAGGTAACTCGGGGTCGCAGTGATATTTACGACATTCTCACCCACCTCACTTTTCTTTACGTGGAATCGGAAAAAATCCGCCGCAATAGCCTCGATGCCAAAGGCCGCAAAAAGCGGGACTGGCACATGATGGAGGAAATCGTGCAGCGCGAAAAACAGGGGGAGAAATTCAAATTGGAAGTGGCTTACACCTATCTAAGCACGGTTCTTGGCCGGACCTACGAAGAAACGGAAGCGGCCTGCCAGCGGTTTTTTCACGCCCACAAAGTCAACAGTCTTTTCCACATCACCTATTGGATGGGGCGTTTGAGTATGGAAGAAGCGCAGGAAAAAAATGACCGGGAAATCAGTTTTTCCTTCGCCTTGCGGGAAAAAGTTGGCCACCACCTTTATG
>CAZJYF010000200.1:0-7157 GCA_964549665.1 uncultured Saprospiraceae bacterium | reverse complement strand
CCAACCTAGCTACCCTCCCGATGGCAATCGGGATTTTCTAACCAACTGAACTACCGGACCATTATTTCAAAAAAAAAATTCGTATGCCAACTTTGAGACCCTCCCGATGGCAATCGGGATATTCTAACCAACTGAACTACCAGACCATATTACAATAAAACAGCCTCCTTTTAGTCCCTTTTTAAAAGGCGACTGCAAATGTAGGACAGTTTTACTTTTCTGGCAACAGATAGCTAAAAAAAATAAAAAAAAATTCAAAACGATTAGCAGGCTAATCCCTTATTGCTAATTTTGTAAAGACTAAACATTTGCAGCTTGGGCCGAATTTCTATGTTGATTAGATATTTGGCTATAAAACTTCATGGGATTATGGTTTTTTTAGAATTTGAAAAACCTCTTGCTAGCCTTTACGAGCAACTGGAAAAAATCAAGCAGGTCGGTGAAAAGGGGGACCTCGATGTGCAGCCGATGGTAAAAGAATTGGAAGGCAAGATCAAGACGAAGCGAAAAGAAATTTACGACAATCTTACCGGCTGGCAAAAGGTGCAGTTGTCTCGCCATCCTGAGCGACCGTACACACTCTTTTACATTAATCAAATTTGTAAAAAATTTGTTGAGCTTCATGGTGACCGTTGCTTTAAAGATGACAAAGCAATCGTGGGTGGGATTGGGAATATTGATGGGCAAACAGTGGTTATTTTGGGGCACCAGAAAGGAGTGAATACGAAAATGCGGCAGTATCGGAATTTTGGAATGGCAAACCCTGAAGGTTACCGGAAAGCATTGCGCCTGATGAAATTGGCTGAGCGTTTTGGTTTTCCCGTGGTAAGTCTTATTGACACGCCGGGCGCTTTTCCTGGGATTGAAGCCGAAGAAAGAGGGCAGGCGGAGGCCATTGCACGGAATCTATTCGAAATGGCACAACTGCGGGTTCCCATAGTTTGCGTTATTATCGGCGAAGGAGCTTCAGGTGGTGCTATTGGAATCGGGCTCGGGGATCGGGTTTACATGCTCGAAAACACTTGGTATTCTGTTATTTCTCCAGAATCTTGTTCGTCCATATTGTGGCGTAGTTGGGATTACAGAGAACAGGCAGCGGAAGCCCTCAAATTGACAGCCGACCATATGTTCGAATTTGGCTTGATTGATGAAATCATCAAGGAACCCCTCGGTGGTGCGCACACTTGCCCGGAAGAAATGGCTAAAATTCTGAAACGCTACATCAAAAAATCCATCGCCGATTTGCAAATATTGACCCCAGATGAAAGAATCAAGGCTCGTATCGACAAGTACAGTTCTATGGGTGTTTACAGCAAACAAGTCGAAGTGGCGAAACTGCCGGCAAAACAATCATCCTCATAATTTTTTAACCAGGAGGCCTTTAACACTTTTTTTTCCTTTCAACTATGAACATACTGCATAAATTTCGCTCTTGGTGGCACGATTATTTTTTAAAAAGAACTTTTAAAAGGCAAAGAGTGCCCCATCAGTCTTTTGATATTAAGAACGCCGGAATGATTGGAATTTTGTTTGAAGGAACGGAAATGAACGACTGCAAAGTAGTGGTAGATTATGCAAAAAGTTTGAAAAAGGAAGGGAAAAATGTAAAACTTCTTGCCTACCTCGACAGTAAGCAAGAGCTTGATAATTTTGAATTTCCGCATTTTGAAAAAAAGGACTTGGATTGGGCCTTACGGCCACGGTGCGAAGCAGTAAAATCCTTTTTGCAACAACCATTTGATATTCTTATCAACTTGCCAAAACACGAAAATATCCCTCTTGAATATATTGCTGCCCTTTCCAATGCTAAATTCAGAGTGGGACCGTTGACCGATAACACCTCTTGTTACGAATTGATGATTGAAGCTACCGGTGCAAAAGATTTAAAAGCCTTTTTGAACCAAGTAACTTTCTTTTTAAGACAGATGAAAACTACCTATGAGGCAGCTATTTAGCGGAACGGGGGTTGCATTAGTTACTCCATTCCGAAACGGGAAAATTGATTTCCCGGCGCTTGAAAAATTAATCGAGCACTGCCTCCACGGCGGTGTGGATTTCCTGGTTTCTTTGGGAACCACCGGAGAAGCTGCCACACTCAGCTCGGAGGAATGCCGGAAAGTTTTTGACTGCACCGTAAAAACCATACATGGCCGGGTACCCCTTGTTGCGGGAATGTTTGGTGGCAATGACACCTCGACCTTGTCAGAAAAAATAAAAGAGTTTGACTTTGATGGTATCGATGCCATCATGTCGAGTAGCCCGGCCTATAATAAGCCGACCCAGGAAGGGATATTCCAGCATTTTATGGCTTTGGAATCGGTCTCTCCGCTTCCCATCATCATCTACAATGTTCCGGGGCGTACCGCCTCCAATGTGGCAGCGGAAACTACACTCCGCTTAGCCAATGCAAGTTCCAAATTCATCGCAGTCAAAGAAGCTTCGGGCAACTTGGGGCAGATTATGCAAATCATTAAAAAAAAACCGGAGCAATTTCTTGTGCTTTCAGGGGATGATGTGCTGACCTTGCCCATCATAAGTTGTGGCGGACATGGGGTGATATCTGTCATTGCAAATGCTTTTCCCAACCATTTTTCGAATATGGTAAAGGCTGCATTGGCGGGTGATTTTTCAACTGCCCAACGATTGAATCTCGAATTATTGGATATCCATCCCCTGCTGTATTTGGATGGGAACCCTGCGGGAATTAAAGGAGCGTTGGAAATAATGGGTTTTTGCCGGAAAGAAGTGCGCCTGCCTTTGGTTCCGATTTCTGATATAAATTATAAAGCACTAAAAGAAGAACTCGAAAAAGCAGGTGCCGTAGGAGTATAGATTAAAAATCCATCCCAATCGAAAAATACACTTTGGGGTCTTGAACTACCCGGGTTTCTATTCCCCAAGCGTAATCCAATCGCACGAAGTATCCAAATAATAATGCCCTAATTCCCGCGCCATAACCATAAACAATCGGGTCGCGGAAGAAATTTACTTTTACGGTCACGTTTGTGTTTGAGATGGTGGAAGTATTCAAAGGACTATCATCGTTGAAGGGACTCAAACCTTGCCAAGCCGTGCCTCCGTCAAAGAAACCCACCAACTGAAAATTCCGCAGAAAGGGAGACTGTACCCTCGGGAGAAGGTACCTGAAGAAGGGCATTCTGAATTCGACATTTAGCAAAGCATATGAATTGCCGTTTCGGATGTTCAAATCAAAGCCACGGACATTGGTGGCAACCGTTTGGAAGACAAATTCTCCATTACCAGGGTCAGGTTGCGGAACCTCCGTATTGAAAGTTGGAAATAACCAGTTATCCGTACCACCTAACTGGAACAATATTTTTTCTTTCCCAATGGAAGTCGCACCCGCCAGCCTAGCTGCCAACACGGAATGTTTCAATACCCGTTGATAGTGGCGGAAATCCAATCCCAGCACAGTCATCGTTTTATTATTTACCCTGAAATGCGCATTGTCGCTTAAATTGATGTCGAGTGCTTTTACGAATTCGACCGAAAATTTGTAGCGGGTTCCATTTTTGATATTCAATGCAACATCCAGGGTATTGTCGAAGACATATTCTAGTTTGATTCCAGCATGCTGCTGTCTTTGAGTAGCCGTTTCCAATGTCGAACGGTCAGTCGCCAATTGGGTAGTATTATCAAGCCGTACCGTCGCTGTGGCCCGGATGCTAGTGAAAATATCCAGGGGATAGCGAAGTTGATATTGCCCCAATAAAATCACGTTTTTGGTTTTGGGCTGAGTGGGGGAGGAGGTCGAAGCAGCGTTGTCTGTGAATTTCAATCGGCGACGGTAAACGGCGTAACGCTTGTCGAGGCGTTTCTTCCTATCGTTAAACAAAAGGAAGTATTCGGCTCCGTTGAAGGAAGTAGGTATTCGCATGCCGGCTTCGAATTCATAATCTTCGAATAGATCTTTAAAATTCGCTTTGAGCAAAATGCCTGGGTCCTGATAGCCAAAATCCTGTGGGACGCCGGAAAAGCTATTCAGTCCATCGAACAGTTGGCTGTTGTCCAATTGGGTTGTCACGAAGTCCGACCTGAATTTTATGCGGTAGGGAGTGATGCGCCCGGGCCGGAAGCGGAGAACCTTTTTCCCATCCCCCTGCGCTTCGCCTGTTTTTGGACGGTAGGTCAACTGCCGTTGAAGCGATGTGTCTCCTTCGTCCTGCTCAGCTTCTATGGCAATTGATGGAATGGGGATTTCTTCATCGTCAAATTCACTTTGAAAAAGATAGTTGTCAATGTCAATTTTATCCGTGTCTTGCTTTACCTCGGGTATCTCGTCTTTCTTCTTGGGCTCATTTCCAACGGGTTCTAATACCGTGTCGATGGATGGATTGGGTGGCTTGTTAGGATTAGTCTCCACAATTGTTTCAATTACATTAATTTGTTGCTGTTGGAAGTTCGTTACCGCAGGGAAAATTTCTTGGGTTGGGGCTAATTCATTTACATAGAAACGATACCGCCCGTCTCGATACACCACCTCTGCCATGCGATTCGTTCGATTTGATTTGCTCAGCTCCACAATGCTTCTATCGTAATTGGAATTATAATGGTTGATAGCCCGCTGCTTGATGATCGTGTCTAAAACAATGGTATCGATGGCTGCCAAAGCAACGCTATCCAAAACTTCGGCAATGATCGAATCGGTAGGCAACCGCATTTCAGTGCCATCTTCAAAAGTGACCACATTTTCATAATGGTGAATGTAATCTTCCAGGTAGCCTGTCTGCCTGTTATATATGCCCGTTTCATCGGTTAGGAAGCTAAACCAGGTAGAATCAACCGAAACAGGATGGCGTTCGTTGGCGTAGGGTGTCCGGGTGATGCGCACCATTTCATTGGCAATCTCACTATCAAAATTGAGGTAAAAAATATCGTAGGTGTTAAGCGGTAAGGTGGTATCCAACCGCTCGCGGATGTTTATGGAATCTTGGCGGTCGGAAGAAAAAAGGATACCTCGTTGACCATGGACACTGGAGTAAACGGCATCCCGGTCATCCCAAAAGTCATTGGTCAATCGCCGTGATTGACGTGTCAAGGTGAAGTACAAAAACAAGTCCGATTGACCACGAACCGAAGCCGAGAATACCAAATCAACGGGGTTTACGTAATCTACGCTATAAATGCGCTGAAACAGCGTGGACATGTCTTCCGTTTTGCTTTGTTTGGTGTTCATATCATATTTCATCAGTTTCACCACATCCCTCTTTTCATAAATGATGCTTAATTCGTACCCACTCGGGTTCCAAGCCAATAGCGGGTATCCGTAATCTGTTGCTTGAATGGCATTGCGAAAGCCGTTTTTAAAAACCACTTCTCTTTCCCCGGTTAGGAGGTCTTGAATATAAACGCGTTGCTTTCCAATTTCATTGGCCACATAGGCTATCTTGGTACCATTAGGGCTGATTTTCAATTGAGTCAAGGGCAAGTTGTGTTTGTTTTTAACTTTAATCTCCCCTTGCGGTTCCAACGTGTTTTTGGATTCTTCTTCATAACGATGCCGGAAAAAATCTTCCCAACTGTCAATCGTTTTTCGGAAGGTGCTGCCCAACACATACAAAAATCCGCTTTCAATACTTCGATTTATTCGGGTGAGGTACAACAAGTTCGAGACGGTTGAGTTGCCAAAATTTTGGCTGATAAAATACCACAAGGAATGACCCGCCAATTGTGGGTATTTGTCGGCAATTTCTTCGAAATCTTTATACTTGCCGGACAATAAAATATCTTTGAGTTGACTGTCCGATTCGGTGTTCCATTCCGCACCGATGAATGAAACTAGCCCCTGTTTGAACCAATCCGGAAGATTCATCGTCACCGCATTCTGAACAATTTCCTGCAAGTTGGAACCAAAAAGCATGGCATTCAGATAAACCGAAGCAATGCCTTCTCGGATTTGCCGGCGAAGGTCATTATGGTCCCCATTAAAATAGACGAACATTTTGTTCCCGACAATCTTGGTTTGTCCGCCTGTATTCTCGAAAGCTTCTTCGCTTCCAATATTACTTTGCTTCAAATCAGTAAGGTCGACATAAACGATAATCTCAATTTTGTCATTCATCCGGTACTCCAAAATTCCCAGAATATCTTTAAAATCGTATTCTGCCATCTGAACAACCGACTGACCGATGAATCTCCCTTCCCCATACCAATAGGTTATAAAATTTTGGCTCTCATACTTCGACCACTCTGCAAAATCCTGATTGTATTGCACTCGATTTTTGCCAAATTCCGTCTGTGTTGTTTGTGCAAAAAAAGGAAGGCTACTGGAAGAAAAAGCAAGTATTAAAAGGTAAATATAAAAACGCATAAATGAATAGATTTGTGGTCTGATTTAGCCAGTTGCAGGTTCCTTTCAATCAAACCCACGCAAGGGCATAACCATAAACTACGGACTAAATTTACTACTTTCGCAGCCGGTTTTTCAATTAGAAATCAAGATAAGGTTTCTAAAAGACAAATGCTATTTTTGAAAACGGAAAAAACATGGCAACTGTTGTAAGCTTAACGTTCAACCCCTTTCAAGAAAACACCTATTTGGTCTTTGATGAAACAAAAGAATGCGTCGTCTTCGACCCGGGATGTTTGGAAGTGAAAGAAAAAGAAGAACTCAAATCGTTGATTGACCATCTTCAACTGCAACCCGTTCGACTCATTAACACCCATTGTCATATTGACCATATTTTTGGCAATAAATTCATCAGTGAGACCTTCCAACTGCCCCTTGAAATTCACCAAGGTGAGTTAGACCTTTTGAATGCTGCCCCACAAGTTAGCAACTTGTACGGCAATCCCTATCCGGACCATTCCCCCGCACCTGAGAAATACATTCATTCAGGTGACGTGCTCGAATTTGGCAATACAAAATTGGAAGCTATTTTCACGCCTGGTCATTCCCCGGCTAGCCTTTCTTTTTATTGCAAAGAAGACCAGTTCCTCATTGCCGGCGACGTGCTTTTTCATGAAAGTATCGGTAGAACGGACCTGCCTGGCGGTGATTTTGACACCTTGATTTCGAGCATTAAAAACCAACTCTTCCCCTTGGGAAATGAGGTGAAAGTATATCCCGGCCATGGTTCAACTACCACGATTGGACATGAAAAAGAACACAATCCGTTCTTGTAAGGGAGCGGGAA
>CAZJYF010000199.1:0-7172 GCA_964549665.1 uncultured Saprospiraceae bacterium | reverse complement strand
ATGGAGTTCGAAGTCCTTTGTTACGACGATTGTTCCGATGAAAAATATAAAACAATCAACGGGGAAATTCAGCAGCTAGAAGGAGTGCGATATCGGGAGCTTCCCGAAAATTTAGGGCGTGCAAAGATTCGGAATGTTTTGGGTAAAGCGGCGCGATTTCCAATCCTACTATTCCTGGACTGCGATTCAAAAGTCATCCGCGAAGATTTTATCGAAAAATATTTGGCCCATTTCAAATCGAACGCATTGGTTTATGGCGGCAGATCGTATGCGGACAGGCCTCCCCGCAATAGAAACCTCTTTTTTCATTGGCACTACGGCAGGCAGCGCGAGCAAACAAGCCCCGAACAACGAAAAAAAGCGCCGTGGCATTCCTTCATGACCAACAATTTTTTGATTCCCAAAACACTCTTTTTGGAGATTCTATTCGACGATTCACTGACGCAATACGGGCACGAAGACACCCTTTTTGGGATGGAATTAAAAAGCCGTTCCATTACAATCATTCATATTGACAACCCCTTGGAACACATTGGATTGGAGCCAGCGGAAGCGTTTTTGGAAAAATCTAAAAAAGCCATCCAAAACCTTCTTTATATCCAAGAAAAGAACCCCCTGATTGAAAGCAAATTATTGCGTACGTTCGACAAGTTTCGGAAGTGGCACCAACTTCGAACGTTGGCGTTTTTTTACCAACAGTTCGAGTCTTTATTTTTAAAAAATTTCCTGTCAAAGCGGCCTTCCTTGGGGCTGTTTGATTTTTACAAACTAACCTATCTATCCTGGCTTTTCATCTCCCATAAAAAGAAGCAATATAGAGGCTAATTGGAGTGCCACCGTAGCCCCGAACTTCCGCTCGGAGAAGCGTCGGTTGGTGTAGAAGCAAATAACTTTCTCCGAGCGGAAGCTCGGGGCTACGGTGGGCGAGATCTTCAAATCACTCAAAAACCACATCCAATGCCTGACAGATGCAATCCGCTGCCTGCGACAAATCTTCCTGGCTATGTGCCGCAGAAACAAAGCCCACCTCGTAACCCGAGGGACCAAAATAAACGCCCCGACGCAATAGTTCCCGGTGCAACACTTTGAATTTCTCCATACTTGCCGGGGCAATTTGGTCGGCAGACCGGATGCGGTCTTTGGAAAAGGCAATCCAGAATATCGAGGCAATAGAAGGAATGCTTACTTCGTACCCTTTTTGGTCGCAATAGGTCTGAATGCGTTCAACAAAAGTCTTTGTTTTCGATGCCAGGGTTTGGTAAAAACCGGCTTCCAAAACTTGTTGCAAAGCGCCATATCCCGCCGCCATGGCAACGGGGTTGGCGGAAAGCGTGCCTGCCTGATAGACAGGACCTTCCGGAGCAATATGGCTCATAATTTCTGCGCTGGCCCCGTAAGCCCCAACAGGCATTCCACCACCGATTATCTTTCCGAAGGTACAGATGTCGGGCTGAATTCCGTAATGTCCTGCCGCCCCTTCAAAACCCACGCGAAAACCGGAAATGACCTCATCGAAAAGCAACAAAACCCGGTGTTCGGCCGACTTTGCCCGCAGGTGTTCCAAAAAGGATTTTTCCTGAAGAAGCAATCCATTGTTGGCAGGAACCGGCTCGACGACGATGCAGGCGATGTCGTCGCCGTGTTTTTCGAGTGTTTGGGTTACGAGGTCGGGGCGATTCAGCGGAAGGACGATGGTTTGCTTCGCAAAAGCTTCCGGAATGCCAGCCGAAGTACTTTCCCCAAAAGTGACCAAGCCGGAACCGGCCTTCACCAAAAGCGCATCCACATGCCCGTGGTAGCAACCCTCAAACTTAACGACCTTGTTCTTTCCCGTCACGCCCCTGGCTAAGCGAAGGGCAGACATCACCGCTTCGGTACCGGAACTCACGAAGCGGATCTTTTCAATAAACCGGTGGTTGTCCAAAATCAATTTGCCCAACAGGTTACCCAACTGGGTGGGCGTGCCAAAGGAAGTTCCATTCGCTACGGTTTTGAGGACGAGTTCCCTGATTTTCAAATTGTTATGTCCCAAAATTAAGGGGCCCCACGAACAACAAAAATCAATGTAGGTGTTGTCGTCCTCATCGGTGATGCGGCAGCCATCGCCCTTTTTTATGAAAAGCGGTGGCCCGGAAACGGATTTGAACGCCCGCACCGGCGAATTGACCCCGCCGGGGAAATAACGTTTCGCTTCTTCAAAAAGCGCTGCCGATTTAATTCGGTTGGTGGTTTCGGTAAATTCCATCGCGCTAAGGTAGTGAATGGAAAAAGTTGGATTGTAAAAAATCGGTAAAAGCTTTTTTGAAAAAACCAGCCAAGGTTAGAGCAGTTTTTTTCAGCCTTCTTTTCTCGCTGGGAGCCAAAAAACACTTCGCTTTGATTGGTCAGCAAACCCATCGGAATGTACTACCATCCTGACAGCGTTTTTTTATTATCCGAAAAAAAAGCGGTCATTTCGGGTTTTAGTAAATAGAAGTAAATAAATTTGCCAATAAATTCTACCCTATTGGAACTCAAAGCTCTGGATAAAATCGGTCGAACTTTTAGCGTCGAATTGCCCTATTTTGAATCCTTGGAAGAAGGCTTGGATTTTGTGATTCCGGCTGTGCAGCCCTGGGGAGAGGATTTGAAAGAAATGGAATTTTACGTTCAACCCGGAGGAAAACCCTGGTTGGAAATCCGGGACGACGAAAGTTTTCACGAAGCCGTGCTTCATTTTTTTAACACGGGAGGCGAATACCTCCAATCAGTTGATGGCAATGTTTCAAGAGGGAAATGGCGGCTATTGGACGGCACCAACAAAATCATCATCGAACAAGGAAACAAGGTGGAACTTTTCGAACTGGCTTTCCTGAGTGAATTCTTTTTCCTTTTGAAAAAACACGGAAACCAGCACCGGAAAGGGAAAAAAAAATACTTGATATTGGGTTTTGAACCCCATGTGACAGGCTTGGAATGGCGCGATTTTGTGGAATTACTTTTCAATACTTACCGCAGACAGCAAGGTATGTTTCGCACTATTATCATCCTTTTTCTCATTCTGGTCGCAATCATTGTCCTCTTTTCCATCTTTTAGGCAACCCAAAAGTTAAACATTTTGAAAACATTTGCCTATTAAGCCCATAAGCTGTGATAAAAAATCGAAAACTGACGAAAATAGGGAATCTGACATCTGACAGATATCGATTCCCTATTTACAAAAAACGCTACCTCGGAAAGTATCTACGAACGGATTGATTATTAAAGCAATTTCAAACTCCAAATACCGAAGGTTGACCACTTTTAACTATCACCTCGATCCGCCAAGGGTTTTGACTTTATAAGCAGCCTGTTGTTTGTACTTATCACCTGCTACTTTTTTATACGTAGCTACCGCTTCATTTGTCCGCTTCATTTTTTCGAGAATTTCCGCCTTTGCCATGTAGTATTTGGCTTTATCAGCTTCAGACCCTTCAGCCAACTTAATGGCTTTGTTTGCCTCTTCCAAAGCGGCAGAAGATTTGCCCGTCGATTTCATTGCCCCGGCGAGGTAATAATGGACATCTGCTGATTCTTTTGTTTCCAGAAAAATTTGTCCCATTTCAATAGTCCCTTTCCAATTTTTCTTGGAATAAGCTACCCCAACCATGTTTTCGGCCTTTTTCCTGTAGGAAGCTGCCTTGTCCGGTTTATTACCTTTTTCGGCAACAGCAGCCGCTTCGAGATACCCTTTGATTGCCTCCACTTTTTTTCCCTGCTTATCTAAAACCTGCGCCCTGCCAACATAATTGACGTAATAATTTTCATTGAGAGATATTCCTTTTTCAAAAAATCCAAAGGCAGCATCGTATTCTTTGGCTTTCCGCTTTGCCGTACCGACTTTATAAGCTGCCAAAGCTCCATTTTTTCGTGCCAATTTGCTCACCTGTGCATCTTGGTTTTTCTCGGCCACTTGCAAAGCCTCTTCCAACAGGGGCAAAGCATCGGCATAATTTTTAGCTTTCAGCAATTCAAGTCCTTTGTTGTAAAGGCCAGCGGCGGTTTTTTCTTGCGCTTGTGCAGTGTGGCTATTCAACAACAAGAGCACAAACATTGGCAAAAGGATACTCCATTTCAAGGGAATTCTAATAGCTTTCATAATTCAATCGGGTTTTAATAAATTAAAAAATAAAATCGCAGGAGAGCTAGAAAAAGATAGGTTTGAAGAGATAGAAACTTTATGGATAATATGAATGCACAAATTAATTTGCCGACAAATTTCTATCTCTCCAAAAGTTATTTTTTCTTGCAGCCTGCAATTTGGTTTTACATTGAAAAAAACGGCGCAAATCTAAAAAAACAAATCCAATTGGGATGTCCTAAAATTAACGAAGCCTTTAAAAAGGGCATATTTTTATTCAAAAAAAAGCGAAAGGTTATCTGCTCGCTAAAAAAAACGAGGTAAATTTTTGACCCAAGGAGCTTAAAACTCCCTTTAAAACAATTCAAAGCCAAAAAAATATCTTAACCGGATTCAGAGAATAAAATTATCCGAAAACATGGGAACAGATTTAGCAATTTATAGCAAGCGGATTTGGATAGATAAAAGCTTTCAACCGGCCACTGTTTTTATCAAAAACGGCAAAATAAGCCACCTTCAAGCTGGGAAACCAGACGGTTTAGCCAGCCCTATTATTGATGCCGGAACGGACGTCGTGATGCCCGGGTTGATTGACCCGCACGTCCATATCAACGAACCCGGAAGGACGGATTGGGAAGGTTTCGAGACAGCAACCAAAGCCGCCGCAGCCGGTGGCATCACCTCTTTGGTAGATATGCCCCTCAACTCAAGCCCCGTCACCACAAATCAGGATGCTTTTCTAAAAAAAACCAAATCGTCCAAAAATAAACTTCACGTCAACTGCGGCTTTTGGGGTGGCATTGTACCCGAAAATTCCGATAATTTGGAGGGGCTTCTCGAATCTGGAATTCTTGGCATAAAAGCCTTTTTGGTGGATTCCGGTCTCGACGAGTTCCCGAATGTGGCGGAATCGGATTTGAGAAAAGGACTTCCATCCATTGCCAAAAAGGGGCTTCCCTTATTGGTGCATTGCGAATTGGAACAGGCCAACGAAGATGGGCTTTTGTTAAAAAAACTACCCCAAAGTTATGCAGCGTGGCTCCTATCCCGACCGAAAGAATGGGAAAATAGAGCCATCGAGATGATAATAAAGCTTTGCCGTGAATTTCATTGCCGGACGCATATCGTGCACCTCTCTTCAGCAACAGCCCTGCCAATGATTGAAGCAGCCCGTGCCGAAGGCTTGCCCCTAACGGTGGAAACCTGCCCCCATTATCTTTTCTTTCATTCCGAAGACATTCCCGACGCCGATACCCGCTTCAAATGTGCGCCTCCGATTCGCGAAAAAGCCAACAACGAACAACTTTGGAATGCCTTGGAAAGCGGTCTAATTGATTTTATTGCATCCGACCACTCCCCTGCACCGCCAAGTCTAAAACACCTGGAAACAGGCGATTTTGAAAAAGCCTGGGGTGGCATTGCCAGCCTCCAGTTTTTGTTGCCTCTCGTTTGGACGGCAGCTAAAAAAAGAGGAGTTGGATTAGAAAATATGGCGAATTGGCTTACTGCCCGCCCCGCAAAATTTTTAGGTTTTCACCAAAAAAAAGGAAAAATTGCCCCGGGTTACGACGCAGATTTGGTAATTTGGAATCCCGAAGCCAACTTTGTGGTCGAAGAAAAAACAATCGAACATCGACACAAAATAACCCCTTATTTGGGGCAGAAACTATTCGGACAGGTTAAGCAAACCTACGTCGGCGGTTTTAAGGTATTTGAAGAAGGGGTTTTTAAAAATTTGAACAAAGGAGAATTTCTTTTCAGTCGAGTTTGATTATAGCACCCAGGTGTCGGATACCTGGCAGGTATCCGACACCTTATTCCAATCACCAAATTCAAGATTTACTAAACTTGAAAAATTTAGCAAACCGGAAGACGATCACTGAATGACCGAGCAAAACGAACGACCCAGTTTCACGAAACTTACAGACCTCGCTGCGGAACGCCTCGGCGGACAGGTGCTTTTCGCCAACGACGAATTTTTTGCCGAAAAGGAAAACCTTCTCAAACCCGGACGGGGCATTTTCATTCCCGACAAATACACCGACCACGGCAAGTGGATGGACGGTTGGGAAACCCGAAGACGCCGAACTCCAGGACACGATTGGTGCATCATCCGACTTGCTGTGCCTGGAAAAATAAAGGGCGTGGACATCGATACGAACCATTTTTTAGGCAATCACCCTCCTTTTGCTTCTCTCGAAGCGGCCCATTTTGGTAGCGAACCAAAAAAGGAAGATTTTGCAAAAAATAAATTTCCCTGGAAAGAAATCCTTCCAAAATCACCGTTGCGGCAGGGGAGTCAAAATTTTTTCAAAATCGAAAATGAACGGGTTTGGACACATCTCAAATTCAATATTTTCCCCGATGGGGGCGTTGCCCGATTTCGGGTTTTTGGAGAAGTTTCTAAGGACTGGACAAAAGTCGGGAAAGGAGAAATTATTGACCTTGCAGCAGCAATCAACGGTGCAAGAACCCTCCTTTGCAACGACATGTTTTTCAGCGCTATGGGAAACCTCATTTTACCGGGTCCTGGGAAAAATATGGGCGATGGCTGGGAAACGAAGAGAAGCCGAGTGCCCGGCAACGTGGACTGGCTAATCCTTAAGCTCGCCACCAAAGGGCAGATAAAAAAAATCCTTGTTGACACCTCCCATTTCAAGGGAAATTTCCCGGACTCTTGCTCATTGGAAGGATGTGTTTGCGAAAGAGATGACGATATTCAAAACTCTGAAATTCAATGGTTTGAATTATTGCCGCCCATGAAACTGCAAGCCAATTTCAAACACTTTTTCGAAAAGGAAATCCGATCCAAAGAAGCCATCACCCACGTCCGTTTTAAGATATATCCCGATGGCGGGGTGAGTCGTTTGCGATTGTTCGGAATAATAAAACGCTAACCTTATACCATGACTTTGACCTTTATTTTTTTGACCGGCATTCTTCTGGCATTGATTATTTTAGCCGCCGTGGTAAGCAAAATTCAGGCTTCCATTGGCACTAAAAAAGACGGCTTTGTCCTCGATTCTCCTGTCTTGACAAAGCTTAAAAAAGAGGTTGCTTTCACCCGTAATAC
>CAZJYF010000198.1:0-7175 GCA_964549665.1 uncultured Saprospiraceae bacterium | reverse complement strand
TCATTTGGACGCACGACGCCTTTCGGGTAGGAGAAGACGGTCCTACCCATCAACCAGTGGAGCACGAAGCCCAAATCCGTTTGCTGGAACAATTAAAAAATCATTCCGGGCAGAGAAGTTTTTTGGCCTTGCGTCCGGCTGATGCCCACGAAACCACTGTTGCATGGAAACTCGCTTTTGAAAATACCCGGACGCCAAGTGGACTAATACTTTCGAGGCAAGGGATTAAAGACTTACCGGCTCCAACTTCCTCCTCCCGTTTCGAAGAAGCCAAAGGCGCTGAAAAGGGAGCTTACATCGTGCAGGATACTACCGGCAAACCGGACATTATTTTACTTGCCAACGGTTCCGAGGTTGCCACTTTAGTAGCCGGCGCCGCAAACCTGCGCAGCCTGCACGGTTTAAAAATCCGCATCGTTTCGGCCCCTTCAGAAGGGCTTTTCAGAGACCAACCCAAAGACTATCAAAGGGACGTATTACCGCCTGGAGTACCCGTTTTCGGAATAACGGCCGGGTTGCCGGTGACCCTTCAAGGCTTGGTTGGCCCCGGCGGGAAGGTTTATGGATTGGATTCTTTTGGGCGGTCGGCGCCTTTTCAGGTCTTGGATGAGAAGTTTGGTTTTACACCCGAAAACGTAGTCAGACAGGTGTTGAATTATTTGAAAAAGATTTCGTGAAAAAGACGCTTTTTAACCTTAAACTCGTGCCCTACCCTTTCCGAGCAACGGAGAAACTTTAGGAGCGTTTTTTTTAATCCGCGCTGGGTTTCATTTTCCTGGTGGGATGACATTTTTTTTAAAAAAATCATATAACGTCAATAAGAATTATTTTTTAAAAAAAAAATACCTAGAGGATTGAAAATCAATGTTTTAATAGGGTTGAAGAAAAATTTAATATATGAACCTTTTTTTGATTAAATTAAAAATTTAGTCAGTTTAATGATTTTTTTATACCTAATTGTTGCATCTTTAAAATATTGTCAATAAACTTGCGGCATTATTTTACATTTTAAAAAATTCACTTTGCCATTTTACAATAACCATATCGACACCATTTTTGCTGCAGCATGTTGCTGTTGTTGTATGATGATGCCCACGGGTTCTGGCAAGGTGTTGATTTTATAAACCAGTTTTTGATTTATAAAAAAAGCCTTTCCAGAGCGCGTCTTTGGAAAGGCTTTTTTTGTTTTTGGTATTTTTCGCCGCATAAATAAATTTTTATAAATATGAAATTGATCATCCAGTCATTAACCAGTCTTCCTCCAATGATGGCTTGTTGTTGTCCCTGCTGCTGCTGCAATCTGCGGATTTCATGGGAAGATAGTTGATGGTTCAATTGTTAAAAATCATCAAAAGCCCTTCCAGGAAATCCCAATTCTGGAAGGTTTTTTTTTATCACAATTTTTAAAATTCACCTCTTATGAGTCAAAGATTGGATTTAGGAAACATAGGTCAGGAAGCTAAGAAAGACATTCTGGAGCTTCAACAAAAAATTGACGCCTACAAGAGCGGCAAGATGAACGAAGAACGCTTCAAACACTACCGCCTCACGAGGGGGGTGTATGGCCAGCGTCAACTTGGAGTTCAAATGTTCCGCATCAAGATCCCTTACGGAAAATTGACTTCGGAGCAACTCATCCGCATCGCAGATATTGCAGAAAAATATACCAACGGCAACCTGCATCTTACAACCCGTCAGGATATTCAGTATCACTACGTCAAGCTGGACGATTCACCTGCCGTTTGGACGGAATTGGCACAAAAAGAAATCACTGCGCGGGAAGCATGCGGAAATGTGGTTCGAAACCTCACAGCGTCCGCCGCTGCCGGAATTGACCCCGATGAGTTGTTCGACATCACTCCTTATGCGCACGCCTCGGCGATGTACTTCCTGCGCAACCCAATTTGCCAGGATATGGGCCGGAAAATAAAGCCTGCCTTCTCTTCTAGCGATAAAGATTCTGCCTACACTTACTTCCACGATTTTGGATTTATTCCACGGATAAAAATAGTGGATGGTAAAGAGGTCAGGGGCTTTAAAGTCGTTATAGCCGGTGGACTGGGGGCGCAATCCATCGTTGCGCAGACGGCTTTTGAATTTTTGGATGAAAACAAAATCATCCCGTTCATGGAAGCCTCGATTCGAGTATTCGACCGCTATGGGGAACGCGAAAAACGCATGAAAGCCAGAATGAAGTTCTTGGTACAAAGGATTGGATTGGAAGGTTTCATGAAATTGGTTGACGAACAGAGAATCGCTTTGAAAAATCAAACCGTTGAAATTGATACCACTTCCTTTCCCGTTCCAGAACCGGCCCCTTTGAAACAGCCACCAACGACATTTCTCGAGGATGAGGAAAAATTCAAAACCTGGGTGGCAACGAATGTTTTTGAACAAAAACAAAAAGGATTTTATGCGGTGCAATTGCGGGTTCCACTTGGGAATATTTCCGCTGAGAATGCCCGACGTTTGGCGAGGCTTGCCAAGGAATGGGCTGCCGACGACATTCGCATCACTGTGAATCAGGGGTTTCTGCTTCGATTTTCTCGGTACAATACCCTACCCTATTTATTTACCGAATTGGACAAATTGGGATTGGCGGAACCTGGATTTGATTCCATAGCTGACATCACGGCCTGCCCCGGGACGGATACTTGCAATTTAGGGGTAACTAACAGTACCGGGTTGGCAACAAAGTTAGAAGAAGTCATCCGCGAAGAGTATCCCGACTTGATTTTGGAGAGCGATATCAAAATCAAAATAAGCGGATGCATGAATGCCTGCGGACAACACATGGCCGCAAACATTGGCTTCCACGGAAGTTCAATCAAAAAGCAGTCCTTGGTAATCCCGGCCATGCAAGTCGTCATCGGCGGAGGGGTAAATGCAGCAGGCCACGGCTTCGTTGCCGAAAAGGTCATAAAACTCCCCACAAAACAAATTCCCGAAGCGCTCCGAATAATTTTAAACGATTTTGAAGAAAACAGCCTGGAAGGGGATTACTTCAATGGTTATTATTACCGCAAAGGGAAAAAATATTTCTACGACCTCCTGAAACTTTTAGCCCCAACCGGGGAGGCGCCAAACTGGCTCTTTTTTGATTGGGGTCAGGAAAAGGAATACCGACGAGCTATTGGCGTGGGAGAATGTGCCGGAGTTGCCTACGACATGGTTTATGCCATTTTGAACGACGCCGGGGAACGCTTACAGTGGGCACGGGAATCCCTGAGCGAAAATCGTTGGGCCGACAGTATTTATCACAGCTACAGTTCTATGGTTATAGGTGCAAAAGCCTTGCTTTTATCAAAAGACATTAAGTGCAATACTCAGAGGAAAATTCTCGATGATTTCGACGCCTACTTTGTGGAGAAAGGAGAATTTTATTTTGAAAAAGGCTTCGCAGTTACCGTGCTGGAAATGAACCAACATGCTCCCTCGGAAGGTTTTGGGAAAGCCTATTTTAAGGAGGCGAAAAATTTCTTTGACAAGATGATGGAAAGCAGGGAAAAACAATTGGTGGCGACAGAGACAGATAAGCTGGTGGTTGAAAATTATTATAGCGCCTAGTTCAGTTGGAAGCCCTCGCTTCGTTAATTATTATCATTTTATTTAATTAAAAAAATGGTTTTTTTATTGATAATTTGCCACTCTGATATTATCTGTTTCAGAGTGAAAAAAATGACCTCATGAATAATAGAAATCCAAAAATAACCTTAGTGGGCGCCGGTCCCGGCGACACGGAATTGATTACCGTGAAAGGTTTAAAAGCCATTCAATCAGCCGATGTAGTTCTATACGATGCCTTGGTAAATACGGAATTATTAGAAGAAGCACCGGAAAAAGCGCTCAAAATTTTTGTTGGAAAACGCTCGGGTAATCACCGCTATTCACAGGACGAAATTAATTTGTTGATGGTGCAGCATGCATTTTCGCACGGACATGTGGTTCGTTTAAAGGGGGGCGACCCCTTTGTGTTCGGACGGGGGCACGAGGAGATTACGTATGTAGCAGCTTTTGGCATTGAGACCGAGATTATTCCGGGCATTTCGAGTTGCATTTCATTGCCCGAATTGCAAGGGGTTCCGGTCACGCGCAGGGGGGTGAATGAGAGTTTTTGGGTGTTGACTGGAACCACCAAATCGGGTCAGCTTTCCAATGATGTTCGAATTGCGGCGCAATCCTCCGCTACCGCTGTCATTCTGATGGGAATGCGAAAACTAGCTGAAATTGCTCGTCTTTTTTCGGAACACGGAAAGGGAGACACCCCCGTTTTGGTGATTCAAAATGGTTCATTGCCCAATGAACGAACAGCGCTTGGCACGGTAGATTCAATAGCGAAAATAGTGAGCGAAAAAGAAATGGGCGTTCCGGGTATCATTGTTATTGGTGAAGTGGTTAGCTTGCACCCTGAGATGAATTTTGCCGCTGCAGAACCGGACTATTTGAGGCAAAACCGCTAAATCATGGAGCCGAATCAGAATCCCTTGTATCCCGTTTTTTTGAAATTGCACGAACTCGATTTACTTCTCGTCGGTGCTGGGAAGGTGGCTTTTGAAAAGCTATCCTTTATTCTAAAAAGCAGTCCTGAAGCAAATATTACCATCGTGGCGCCGTCCATTTCACTGGAAATCAAAAACTTTCTTTCTCAAAGAGGGATTCAAAATGTCCAAATTGAAAAGAAAAAATTTGAACCGAAAGATGTGGAGGGGCACAATTTGGTTATCGCCGCCACGAGTGACAAGGCATTGAATCAAAAAGTGCAAAAATTTGCGAAAGCAAAAGGGAAATTGGTCAATGTGGTCGATACGCCTTCGTTGTGTGATTTTTATATGGGCTCCATTGTGACGAAAGGAAATTTGAAAGTAGCCATCTCAACCAATGGCACCTCCCCCACTTTTGCAAAGCGATTTCGGCAAGTCTTGGAAGAAATTCTACCAGATGAGGTCGATGGTCTTTTGCGAAATCTTGACAAAATCAGGAAACGTCTGAATGGCGATTTCTCTTACAAAGTGCAACAATTGAATGAAATTACATCGGAATTATTGAGAAAAAATTGAATCTCAGCCAACGAATTTTTTTTAACGAACTAGCAATTCGCAAAATTTTATCGACAATGACAATGCCACCGGATTACCTGGTCTTTCCTCCAAAAATTGTGGATGGTCACACCATAAGCTTGGATTTGCTCAACGACATTTTCGCCCCCTTGACTTTCCGGGAACGCATCAAAAAATTGTACAATTATTTCAATGAGGATGAGGTGCTTTTCACTTCCTCCTTTGGTACAAAATCGGTGTTTTTGCTTCACCTGATTCACCAGGTGCGTCCCAATCAAAAGGTTTACTTCATTGATACGACCTACCACTTTGAGGAAACGATTGCGTACAAAAATAAAATATCGCGCCTTTTCAACCTCAACGTCGAATCGGTACGACCAAAATTTGCAGAAAACGAGCTCACGCGGGAAGAACAGTGGTGGAAGGATCACCCCCGGATGTGCTGCACCATCAACAAGGTAGCCCCTTTAGAACCCATCAAAGCCAAGCACAAGGTTTGGATTTCTGGCTTAATGGCTTATCAGACGGAATTTCGTTCCCGCCTGAATATTTTTGAACAGCAGGGCGATATGGTCAAGTTTCATCCTTTGATCGATATTGACGAAGGGGAATTCTTGTACCACCTGTCCTACTACAATTTGCCTAGACACCCATTGGAAGAAAAGGGATACGGCTCTATTGGTTGTATGCATTGCACCAAACCCGGGGAGGGAAGAGACGGCCGGTGGTCGGGGACGGGGCAAAAGGAGTGTGGGTTGCATCCGGGATTTTTCAACCGGGGTAAAACCTGAGTGGCTTGCCGAAACGAGGAATTTTACCTAAACCGGCACAATCGACCAACAGCAAAAACCAAAGGTATCAAACGTTGAAGCGGAAATGCATCACGTCGCCATCTTCAACGACGTATTCCTTCCCTTCAACGCCCATCTTGCCGGCTTCTTTGACGGCGTGTTCGGAGCCAAATTGGACATAATCGTTGTATTTGATGACTTCGGCCCGGATGAAGCCCTTTTCAAAATCAGAGTGGATGACGCCTGCTGCTTTGGGGGCTTTCCAACCTTTTTGAATGGTCCATGCACGAACCTCTTTTTCGCCGGCGGTGAAATAGGTAATGAGGTTAAGCAATTTGTAACACACGCGGATTACTTTATTCACGCCGGGTTCCACCAGTTCCATTTCCTGAAGGAACTCCAACCGTTCTTCGAGGGTTTCCAACTGGGCAATTTCCGCTTCGATTTCAGCGCTAATCAAGACCAATTCAGCATCTTCTCCCACGATGGCCTCCGAAAGGCGGCGGGTATGTTCATTACCCTTTTGGGCTGAATTTTCATCCACGTTGCAAACGTACAGGATGGGTTTGCTTGTCAGCAAAAACATATCTGCCAGCAATTTCTGCCCCTCGTCGTCCAATTCCAATGTCCTTGCAGGCTGCTCATTTTCCAAATGTCCCAAAATTTCAGCGGCAATTTCGACGGCTTTCAAGTCTTCTTTTTTGGCGCCTTTTGCTTGCTTCTTCAATTTTTCCAGGCGCTTTTCGACGGTTTCCATATCTTTCAACAACAGTTCCATGTCAATGACCTCCTTGTCTCGAACAGGGTCAATACTGCCATCGACATGGGTTACGTTTTCGTCCTCAAAACAACGAACCACATGCACGATAGCATCCACCTCTCGGATGTTTGCAAGGAATTGATTTCCAAGGCCTTCCCCCTGACTAGCTCCTTTGATTAAGCCCGCGATATCGAGAATTTCAATGGTGGTGGGCGTCACTTTTTGGGGCTTCACCAATTCAGCCAATTTGTTCAATCGTTCATCCGGAACGGTAATGATTCCCACATTTGGGTCTTTGGTGGCAAAAGGGTAATTTGCCGCCAAAACCTGGGCCGAGGTCAACGCATTGAAAAGGGTTGATTTCCCCACATTTGGCAAGCCGACAATGCCACATTTTAAAGCCATAATCGAGTTCTAAATCTTTGTTAAGTATCTGAAAAAAAATAACGGGGTCTGGCCCGGCGCCTTCCGCCGCGCGGTCTTCCGTTTCCACACCGCGACCCGGAGCCCCCTCTCCGACCGACGGCGCGGTCGTGCTGCTCCGCCTCTTGCAGCGCGAAGGGCGGC
>CAZJYF010000197.1:0-7191 GCA_964549665.1 uncultured Saprospiraceae bacterium | reverse complement strand
TATAATTTTGCGTTTTTTTTCGGGTAATTTTGCGCCTTTCAATTTTTTGTAGAAGCGCTCTTTGGCATCAACACCAACCACATTCAATCCGAGACCTTTGTAGGAATGGAGCACTTCCTCGAACTCATTTTTGCGCAGCAAACCGTTATCGACAAAGATGCAAACCAATTGGTCGCCAATGGCACGATGGAGTAGGGTAGCTGCTACGGTCGAATCGACCCCGCCCGATAAGCCCATCAAAACCCGTTCGTTTCCTATTTTATTTCGCAAAGCCGTTACGGTGCTTTCCACGAAGGAAGCGGGAGTCCAATCGCCCCGGCATCCTGCAATATTTGTGACGAAATTTTTCAAAATGTTCTTCCCATGAAGGGTATGGGTCACTTCGGGGTGAAATTGGATGCCATAAACAGGGGCTTCAAAGGCTTCTTTTTTCGAACAAAAGGCGGCGACCTCGACGTCTTCTGTCTCCGCCAACAATTCGAACTGGGCAGGCAGTTTTATGATCGTATCTCCATGCGACATCCACACCTGTGAACCCTCCGGCACCCCTTCAAAAAAGAGTCCGTTTTGATGAATATGGGTCAAATGGGCTTTTCCGTATTCCCGCTTTTGAGAACGATGTACCTTGCCACCGTAAAAGTCAGCGATTAATTGAGCCCCGTAGCAAATGCCCAGGACCGGCTTTTTGCCAATAATTTTAGGGAGGTTCACTTTCAGGGCTTTCTCTTCCTTTACGGAAAATGGGCTGCCGGACAAAATGACCGCCTTGACGCTTTGGTCCAATTCCGGTATTTTGTTGAAGGGAACGATTTCGCAATAAATATTCAATTCCCGAATTCTTCGCGCAATGAGTTGGGTGTATTGCGAACCAAAATCCAGAATTACTATTTTCTCCGTCATGGGGCAAAGATAGGTAGATTGGCTGTTTGATTGTCAATTGAAGGGATTGTTTTTCAGGTGGAAAAAATATTTGTAATCTCAAAGAAAGCAATACTTTTGGCTTTCTTATCTTTCGAGGCTTGAATTCAGAAAACCGGGCTTGCATGAATATCTTGAACAAACTTTTGTGGAAACGAAAAACCAGATGGCAAATAATTGGTGCGGCGGCGGGTGCTTTGGTGGGTTTGTTATTGCTGTTGAATGCCATCCAATTGTACGTGGATTTGAAGGATTTGCTGGAAGGGAATTCAAACTCAAACGACCATTTCGTTCAAATCAACAAAAAGGTAAATTTGTTCAATACCCTTGGCGTGAAATCAACTTTTAGCGAAGCGGAAATTGAAAACATCCATTCCCAAAAATTTGTCAAATCCATTGGAATTTTTACGCCGAATCAATTCAAAGTCAGCGCTAGCAGCCAACTGTTGGGATTTTACACCGAACTGTTCTTTGAAGCGTTACCGGACAATTTTTTAGATGTTAAAGAGTCTCGTTTTCGCTGGAAAAAAGGGCAAAATGAATTGCCGGTAATCCTTTCGAGGGATTATCTGGCGCTGTACAATTTTGGTTTTGCTCCCAGTCAGGGATTGCCACAATTCACCCAAAACACCATCAAAAGGGTGAGCATGGATATCAACGTCAGCGGCAACGGCTTGCGCAAAACTTTTCAGGGACGCATCGTCGGTTTTAGCGACCGCATCAATTCCATCCTCGTGCCCCAATCATTTATGAAATGGGCAAATGAAACCTTTGGCAGTGGAACGGCCGCTGGTTCTTCCCGCCTCATCATGGCAGTGGATAACCCCTTGTCGCATGATTTGACGGATTTTTTGAAGGAAAATAATTACGAAATCAGTTCCGGGCGTTTGATTGGCGGACAGTTTGCAATTCTGCTAAACATTGTTATCAGTGCCATTGCAGCCATCGGCTTCATTATCGTTCTTCTTTCGGTTCTGATATTTATTTTGAATTTTCAATTAATCATTTCCAAATCGAGTGAGGACATCCGTCTATTACTCCAATTGGGTTATAAACCCACCCAAATTAGCACCATCTTAACCCGCAATTTGTCCATTCTTTTTGCGGTGGTTATTGCGTTGACCATCCTCCTGTTGTTGGTGCTTCGCTCTTTAATCGTCGGCGGATTCGGTGCGCAGGGCTTTGCTTTGGCAGGTGGATTGCATTGGTCGGTTTACCTGACGGGGTTATTGTTCTCCGTCCTTTTTTTGGTGGTGAATTACCGGAACATCAGGCGGAACGTGCTTCGGTTGTTTTAATTATCCCTCAACAATTTTTCGCCCGTGGTATTCCTCCGCCCCGATTAGGCGATGTACTGAATGAAGGTTCTCCTTCGTCACTTTTCCGCAGGCTAATATAGTCAAATGATCGCCTACGGCGGCAATCAATTTTATTATCAAATCTTTTCCTTCCAAAGCCGTGGCGGCCTTTCCAGAAGTTAGAACTCGTTGAATTTGAGGTATTTCCATCAATATTTTTATTTCTTTCAAGGGGTCAGAGACCGCATCGATAGCCTTGTGGAAAGTGACTTGCAGGGGATGCGCCACGGAAGCCAAATGGAGCGTTTGTTCCATGTCAATAGAACAGGTTTCCGTCAGCGTTCCGAACACAACACCCGCCAGTCCGATTTCTTTGCAAAAAAGGATGTCTGCTGCCATGATGGCTATTTCTTCAGGGGAATACACAAAATTTCCGGGACGGGGGCGAACCATCGCCATTATTGGAATGGAAAGGGAAGCCTGTACACTTTCAATTAGCTGACGGGAGGGGCTTAAACCGCCCACATCCAACCTTGAGCATAGTTCGACCCGGTCAGCTCCGTTCATCTGAGCCTCAATGGCTTTATCAGGTGAATCGACGCATGCTTCCAGCAAATAGGGTTTCATTGGCAATTAAAATTCAAACACAATATGCAACATTATTGACAAAAGGCACTATCCATTATGGGGTGTATTTCAATCGACTTTTTCATCAATTCTTCAAAATAGGGTTATTTCATGGAAATTTTTGTGGGAGGTTGTAGGAGAAAAAAAAATAAAAAAGGTGATTTTTTTGGTATTTAAGTTTTATATTGCCAAAATATGCTTTAAAACATAACTTCCTATGTTGAATAGGGCTCTATTTGAGAGGTGATGGAGGGTAGATAATCCATGGCATTTCATACGGCGAAAAATTTAGAATAGAGTCAATTGCAATCTGATGTTTTTACCTTTCCTGCCGCCGTAAATAATCCTCTAATTAAGATTCACATTATTTTTAAACCCTTAAAATTTTTACAAAATGAAACAGTTATTCCTTTTACTAATGGGTTGTTCCCTTCCCTTCTTCATGACAGGGCAGGATGATTCCGATGGTTCCTATTTGATGTGGGAATCCATATATCTCACACCGGATAACACCAAGCTACCAGAGTTAAGCGCTGCCATGAAGAAACACAATCAGACGTACCACAGGGAAGGACACTACACAGCTTCTGTTTACAGCGTATCAACAGGTCCAGATGTCGGAAAAATTGTCTGGCTGATGGGCCCATGCACCTATTCCGACCTGGATAATCGCCCGAGCCAAGGCGGTCACGATGAGGACTGGAGTGCTAATGTCATGCCTTATGTGAAAAAGATTTCAAATGCAGAATACTGGAAGTTTGATGCCAAGCTATCCAAAATGACCGATCCCTCCGCCGAAAATAGAGATCCTTATAAAATCGTTCGGGTCCGTTTCCACGAGGTCGCTCAGGGTCAGGAGTACCGCGTTCAAGGACTATTGGAAAAAATCAGCAAAACCGTGAAGGCATTGGACAGAGACACTCCTTGGGGCATTTTTTACAATGAATTCCGCCAGGGAGTGAAAAACGGTCGCCACCTTGCCGCTGTTTCTTTTTTAAATAAATGGGCGGAATTCGATGATGACAATAATTTTAAAGCCACTTACATGAAAGTACATGGCGAAAATTCCTGGGTTGGATTTGTACGGGAATACAACGAAGTCTTTGCCGATTCCTGGGATGAGTTGAGGACGTATGACCCTGTCATGAGTGGACTGGAAGAACAGACATCCTCCCAAGAATAATATTCCAATGAAACTTCATTCCTGCTGAGTTTTTGAAAAGGCTCGGCAGGATCTTTTCCAGGGCCTTTGGGTTTGTTCGAATCAATCCCTTTTTTCGATACAGTGCGAGCTTAAATTCTGCTCATCCTCTGATGCTTGGAGGTGTTCGCCAGAAGGGGGGGCAACCATGTCGCCGCCCCAAAAAGGTTTCATTGAAAAGCAGCTCAATAAGAGGTTCCAACAATCCTTCGTCCGTGGTATTCCTTCGCCCCCATCAACTGATGAACAGCAAGAAGGTTTTGCTTCGTCACTTTGCCGCAGACCAAAATGATCCACCTTTTAACATTCACAATATTATTAAACCCTTAAAATTTTTACAAAATGAAACAGTTATTCCTTTTCCTGATGGGGTGTTCCCTTCCCTTCTTCATGACAGGGCAGGACAAACCCGATGACGCCTACTCAATGTGGGAAATGATTTACCTGACACCGGACAACACCAAGTTACAAGAGTTAAGCGCCTCCATGAAAAAGCACAACCAGACCTATCACACACAAGGACCTTTTTCTGCTACTGTGTACAATGTTACTACAGGTCCGAATACTGGAAAAATGATATGGATGATGGGCCCTTGCACCTTTTCCGATCTGGACAATCGCCCCAGCGAAGGCGGCCACGATACAGACTGGAGGGACAATATCATGCCTTATGTCAAAAAGGTTTCAAATGGAGAGTTTTGGAAATTTGATGCTAAGCTTTCCAATATGCCTGATCCTTCCGAAAGTGCAGATCCTTTTAAAATAGTAAAGGTTCGTTACCTTGAGGTCGCTCAGGGTCAGGGCTACCGCGTCCAAGGATTACTCGAAAAAATCAGCAAAACGGTGAAGTCCTTGGACGGGGACCACCCTTGGGGCGTTTTTTACAATGAATTCGCCCAAGGGGTGAATAATGGTCGCCATCTTGCAATAACGTCTTTTTACAATAAATGGGCAGAACTCGACCGAGAAAACAAATTCAAAGTCACTTACCTAAAAGTACATGGCGAAAACACCTGGGATGGATTTATCCGGGAAATTGGCGAAGTATTTTCCAATAACTGGCAGGAGTTATCGACTTATGCGCCTGGCATGAGTGGCCAGGCAGAACAGACAACGGCAAATGATTAAATTAAATCCTGATGAAACCTCTTTTCTGCCGAGCCGTATTAGAGGCTCGGCAGTTTTTTTTCAGAGAGACACTTTCGGTGTGATAATAAATATCCATCACGCTCCGCAAGGATACTTCCAAAACCTTTTCTTCCTGAATGCTAGACAATCTAATACAGGCATTTCTTGGTTTAAATTTACCTCAGAAATGCCCTTTTGTTATGGATCCACTTCCTATAAAATCTGTGAGAAAGTAAAACAATTAGTCGGCTAGTGACAAATGACAAAAGGGTTCAGTAACGGATTATATTCTGCTCTGTCGGAAGTCGGGATTCTGTAGAATATAAAGTGAAAAGTGTCCCGATTTCTCGTGAAAAACGAAACCTTTTCTTTTCAAAAGTTGGGACGATTTACGATTTTTTGAGTGGGTAAACGCGCGTATCAAATTTAGTTTCAAGGTTTCAAAACCAAATTGGATAATTTCTTCAACAGTCTCCTGCATGATTCCTTGTCCCTGATAATCGGGATGTAATTCGTACCCGATTTCTCCTTCTGTTTTTTCTTCGTTAAAATTCCAGAGACATATTGTGCCAATCAAATCCGGGTCATTTTTTAAAGAAATACTCCAATAAACCCATTTATTGTCTGCCATCCCCGAATTGATTTTTTCGATAAAATTCCGGACATCGTTCAGCGATTTGGCTTTGGGCCTTTCAACGAATTCTACAACGCGTTCATCTCCACGCAATTCCAAAAGCTGATTTTCATCCTTGAGACTAAGACGACTCAAATTGAGACGGTGAGTTTCTAATTCTGGAAATGGCAAAAACTTGAATGAAGTCATTTTTTACCAATTTTATCTTCTGTATTTGTCATTCAGTCCTTTGCCTTCCAGGATTAAGGGACTAATCTTTTCCAGGCGTTTTTGTTTTGTTTCGGCTCTTTTGGCTTCGCCGATGTATTCCGTAAATTCGCGTTTTTTCGACAATGAAAAAGAATCAAAAGCTGCTTTTATTTCCTGGTTGGTTAAGAAAAGAGCGGCCAGCTCTTTTGGGATTACGAGTGGTTTATTGGTGGTGGGCTTTATTGTTTTTCCCCGTTTTTGATTCAAAATGGCTTCCTCCAAATAAGCGAGGATGGTATCCAAATCATCCTTGATCTCTTGCGTTGAACCAAAACGCCATTGCCGGAGGGCTTGGGTTTTCCCCTCTTGAGCATTCATCAACCGTTTCATTTTGTCTTTCAACAAGGCTCCTTGAAAAAACCAAATGGCCACATAGGACTTAAAAGCCCCAACCCCAGCGATGTTTTTGCCCCCCAAAGTATAAACTGGAGCACCCCATTTTACCGTTTCAGACAGGCGTATTGCAAGCATTGTCTCTTGGAGTAGGAGTAAAGCCTCTTTCCAATAATCATGGTTTGAAATGTATTCTGCAACGGTTTTATTTTTTTCCATTATCACCAATTAATTGAACGGATACCCAACAAAGTCCGTTTGAAAATGTCACTATCGAAACGAACAATAATACAATTTTTTCGGCTTTCTTTATCTACCATTCACTGAGATTTTAAAAAACTAAGGAGAAATCTTTTTCTGCAAATTTAATAAAAAGCAGAGGCAGCTCGAAAGACACTCTCTGGGGATTGGGTCTCTATATGTAGAAGGTTTTAGATGGCATTCACGAAACGTTTGGTGATTTTTTTGTTTTACAACGACTTCCGTCAATTAAGTTGTGTTCGTATTCAGTGCCAAACAACATTAAAAATAGCCTTTATAGGTGGAAACATTTTAGTTACCATTTGGAATGCCTCCCACTGATGCCGATTTTCAGGACTACTTCGCATATTGCCGCCAGTGCTGCGACTCAGTAGGATGGAGGCAAAGAAATGGCTTCCTAACATACTTTATTATGGGATCCCTTTCCCGCTTTTGAATATTATGTCAAAACCTCCCATTTTTTTATTCCGAATTTCCCTTTTTCCTATCGTAAGAAACCAAATCGAGGATTATTGAAAGGAGGGCGCGAGGATTGGAGAAAT
>CAZJYF010000196.1:4242-7201 GCA_964549665.1 uncultured Saprospiraceae bacterium | reverse complement strand
AAGTAATATAACGCAACAGCCTCGAAGTATCTATTGGTGCTTCGGGGCTGTTTTTCATTTTACCCTAGCTTGAAAACCGTACCTCCGAACTTCCGCGCGGAGAAAATTTCAGCGCTTCTCTAAGCGAGAACTTCGAGCTGGATTGATTCGAGTTACGATTGGTTCAAAAAACTTTTTACTCAAAAAAAACAGGAGTTTTTCACATTTTATGACAATGCTGAATAAACAACTATTGAAAAAAGAAACGACCTTCCAGCGAACTCCCACATTCAGTTGATACAAAGAAGGACATTCCCAGGCAACAATATTTTTTTTATTTGAAAAATCAGTTTTTAAAAAGTATTCAAAACAAAATACTTGAACAAAGTCAATTAAAGACATACGACACTTCTCCCTTTTATTAAGAAATAACATTTCTTCACCTTCCTCCTCCCGGAGAAGTTTTCTCTACCTTTATCCACTGAAGGAAAAGCCGTTTTATCTCCATTTTGTGACCAATTTTCGGATAAAAAATCAAACTGCCCCCTTTTACCCCCCGCCCCCCTTTTTCTTATTTTTGTATCTTTCCGCAAAAATAATTGTAAAGTAGTCATTGGTTATTAAGCGAAATGGGTCATTGTTTCAATTATTGAAAACCTCCTCTAATAACCCCTAATGACCAATTGACCATTGACCTGTTGACCAAATGACCAATGATGCGGCGAATTCTTCTTCTTCTTTTTTTTGTACTTGGCTTAATCCGTTCCACCTATTCACAGACCAACGACCTAAAAAACTATTGGGTCGAATTCAAGGACAAAGCCGACAATCCTTACCTCATCTATTTCCCCGAAGCCTTTCTTTCGCAGCGCGCCATCGCCCGGCGTCAAAGACAGGGAATTGCGGTTGACGAAAGCGACCTGCCCGTCCGCCCGGTCTACCTCGATAGTTTGAAGCAATTGGGGGTCAGCATTCACAACACCTCCAAATGGCTGAATGGGGCCAGCGTCCTGGCAACCGATTCCATCATTGCCTTTATAGATTCTCTCGATTTTGTGAAATCCGTAATCCAGGTGGGAAAGCATTATGAACGGCAAGTTTTGTTGCGCAAAAACGGAAAAATGAGGGACTCGACCGCCAACATTTCCATCCTCGAAAGCCCATACGGATTGGCAGAGCACCAAGTTAAAATGCTGCGGGGCGATTACCTCCACTCGCGGGGCTTTAAAGGAAAAGGGATGCTGGTAGCCATCCTCGACGGCGGTTTTGCAAATGTCGAAATCATGCCTTTTTTTGACAGCTTGCGCGCTGCAAACCGCCTTCGTTATTCCAAAGATTTTGTCGATAAAGACGATTTCGTGTTTGAAACGAGCGGGCATGGTTCGGAAGTTTTGTCGGTGATGGCGGCGAATTTTCCCGGTCTGATGGTGGGTACGGCGCCGGAGGCGACCTACGTCTGCCTGAAAACCGAAGACATCCGGGGAGAATACCTCGTCGAGGAGTGCAACTGGGTTGCCGCGCTGGAATATGCGGATAGCCTTGGGGTGGATGTCGTGAATTCTTCGCTGGGCTATACTACCTTCAACGACCCATCCACCAACCATTCCTATTCCACCCTCGATGGCCATTCTGCGCTGGCGACACGTGGAGCTTTGATGGCAGCAATGAAAGGAATGCTCCTCGTCAACAGCGCTGGAAATGAAGGCAATTCAAAGTGGAAGTATATCGATGTGCCGTCGGATGCCGAAAATATGTTAACCGTCGGCGGAGTTACTCCTTCTGGCCAAAGAGCGCGATTTAGTTCTGTTGGACCAACTTTCGACGGGCGCATCAAGCCGGATGTGGTTGCATTGAGTACCAATGTCGTGGTGGCTTCGATTAACTCGCCCAAGGTGGTTCATTCAAGGGGGACCTCTTTTTCGGCTCCACTGATAGCAGGTCTGGCGGCTTGTTTGTGGCAGGCGTTCCCCGAAAAAACAAATTTGGAAATAATGGAAGCTATCCGGCAAAGCAGTAGTCAGGCGGAGGCTCCCGACAACGAATTGGGCTTTGGCATTCCCGATTTTTCCAAAGCCTTCCAACTGTTAAAAGGCAAGATGGAGGTGAAACCTAAACCGTAACTCGAAACTTCCGCTTCGAGTTACGGTTTCCGCACTTTTCAAATTTCAGGACAACGCGACTGTATTATCGGACATTTTGTATCTTTGAATAAAATTAAAAGCCATGATTCAAAAACTAAAAACGCCATTTAATAATGTGCAACTGGAAATTTTAAAATTGTTCAGCGCAGATTTGTCGGAGGTGGAATTGGAAGAGGTGAAGCGAATTCTTTTGGAATTCAAATTCAAAAGAGTGACTGCTTTGGCTGACAAAGCCTGGAAAAAAAAAGGATGGACAAATGAAGACATGGACAAACTATTGCATTCTCGTTTGCGCACCCCTTACAAATCTCAGGAAGAACATATCAAAAGCAAATCGAAAAAATCATGAAAATCGTTTTGGATACCAATGTCCTGTTGGTTTCCTTTTCCAGTAATTCAGCTCTGCATTGGGTTTGGGAAAGCTTGTTGAATAACCGCTTTTCTCTATGTGTCACTACGGATATCCTGTTGGAATATGAAGAAGTCATAACCCGCCATATTGGCTATACAACTGCTGAAGCTGTTTTAGATGCAATTTCTGATTTACCAAATCTCATTTTTGTAACCAAACACATCTACTAGCAATTGATAGAACAAGACCCCGCAGACAACAAATTTGTGGATTGTGCAATAGCTTGCAACGCAAATTATATTGTAAGTGAGGATAAGCATTTCAATGTTTTAAAACAGGTCTCTTTTCCGAAAGTAGAAGTTATTAGTGTTGCAGCATTCAAAGAATTACTGGAAAAGGAACAATGAACGATTTTTAAAGATTGTCTAAAAATATCCCGACGGTAACACCCTGTAGCTCAAACCAACCGTAGCTCCGAGCTTCCGCT
>CAZJYF010000196.1:0-4142 GCA_964549665.1 uncultured Saprospiraceae bacterium | reverse complement strand
ACCGTAGCTCCGAGCTTCCGCTCGGAGAAGAAGCGTGTGTTACTTCTCGGAGCGAACCTCCGAGTTACGGTTTTCCAACAATTCTTTTAGTGCCTTTGCAGGCAAAATCAATCTTCCAGTTTCCCCCGTATTTTTCGTGTCTTCGCCCGTTTGCTTCAAAATGCGGAAGGCTTCTTTTGTGGTTAAGTTGGGCTTTAAACTTTTCATCAACCCGACTAAGCCGGAGACGTAGGGCGTGGCCATGGAAGTGCCGTTATAAGTGGCGTAGGCATCGCCGGGTACGGAGGAATAAATTTTGACGCCCGGTGCAGCAATGCCCATCTTCAGGTCGGTGATGTAATTGGAAAAAGAAGCGCGATGGAGGAAGGTATCTACTGCACTGACCGCAATCACGCCCCGCACATTTGCAGGAGCAAATTGATTTGCGTTGGTGTTGGAATTGCCGGCAGCGACGACGACGATTGCACCGGTTTTATTGGCGTAATCGACTGCCTGCCGGTAGGCGCGTTGCTTAGACTGACTGGAACGGCCGCCCAAAGAAAGGGATATGACATCGGCACCCCCGTCAGCGGCCTCCAAAATTCCGTTGATGATGCCGCGTTGGGTTCCCGCCCCGTAATCGTTCAGGACTTTGATGCTGGTCACTTCGACGAATTCATTATTCCGGGAGAAGGAAGCCACACCCTTTCCATTATTCGATACTGCGGCCGCAATCCCGGCGCAATGGGTTCCATGCCCGACCACATCCCTGTCGTATTTCGATTGCGAAGATTTGAAATTGGCACTCAAGTCTTCGTGCGTCGCGTCGATACCCGTATCGAGAATGGCAATCAGGGCTTTGCGTTGTGGCTTGACTTTTTTTTCATTAATGAGATTGTACAATTGCTCTACTTTCATTGCCTCAAAGCCCCACAAATACGCTAACCCGGGGTCGTTGATGCCGAATTTTTTGTTCACTTTTGGCGGTAATTTTGCCACAAGTGGCTCCATCTTTATTTCTTCGTTCTCTTCCACCCAATCTACGAAACCACTATTGTTTAAAGCCTCTTTGACTTCCCCAATTTGACCGTCCCTCTCCTCTGGAATATTCAGCACAAAATAATCATCCAAATCGGTGATGCCGGTATTTTTCATACGAAAAGCTGGTTCGTAATTCAACCCAAAATTTTTTACAACAGCCTGCAAATCAGTTATTTTATTCGCGTTTTTTATTTCTACCAACAACTCCCAATTGTCATCCAACGGAATATTCGAGACCATCTTTTTTTGTGGAAAAGTGTGGTGCCAAACGCCAAAAAAATGGGTGAGAACCGAACCGTAAAGGACGGCCATCAGAACGGCAAATACCCCCTTCTTTTTTCTGAAGAAATTGAATAATTGGGACACCAAACCAAGCACCAGTAAATCGCGAAATAAAATGGAAAACTTATAGGGCAAAGCGCCTTCTGCGAATACGATGGAAAAAAGGTAAACCAAGAAACCACTGAGAAAAACCCGGCTCATCCGGCGGCTCATTTTGGGGTTGCTTTTGTAAAAAAACCAAAAAATGAGTCCGCTGAGGCTTGTGAGAAAACTGATGGTATAAATAATTGGCAACATAGTATTTTTATTAATCTTTATCCTTCATTATTGAGGGCTTTTGCTTTCAAAGTTAATCTTTTTTGGGGTCTAACTCTTTTATAACGATTCCAGGCTGTGGAAATTCGATTGCGGTAGTTTTTTGAAAACTTATTTTTGAGCCTGCTTGAAATTAAAGATAATTGATTGATTGCAGGAAGGTACAAATCTGGTTTTAATCAAAAAAAATTAAAAGACCACCTGCTGGTTAATCTTGTCAGACCCTCGTGTTGTTTAGATAAAATATTTTTTTGCCTCCATTTTTAAACCGTTGCATAAACTTCGGAGAATATGCCAAAAGAATTTTTAATTTTGCGGCGATTTTGAGGAGGCTTTTTAATTTCCATTAGTTTCAAATAACCTAGCAAAATGGCAAACGACAGCAATCCTTTGAAATGCGTCATCATCGGTTCCGGCCCGGCGGGCTACACGGCAGCAGTTTACGCAGCCCGTGCAAACATGGACCCTGTTTTATTCACCGGTCAGGAACCTGGCGGGCAATTGATGATTACGACGGATGTGGAAAATTATCCCGGATATCCGGAAGGTGTTTTGGGTCCCAAAATGATGGAAGATTTCAAAAAACAGGCGGAACGCTTTGGTACGGACATCCGTGGAGAAATGATAATGAAAGTAGATTTTAGCGGCAATCCGCATAAAACCTGGACGGAAGGTGGAGAAGAAATAAGCGCACACACCGTCATCATCGCTACCGGTGCCAGCGCCAAATGGTTGGGTTTGGAATCTGAAAAACGCCTTATGAATAAAGGGGTTTCCGCCTGTGCTGTGTGCGATGGATTCTTTTTTAGAGGAATGGATGTTGCGGTCGTCGGAGGGGGCGATACGGCAGCCGAGGAAGCGAGTTATTTGGCAAAGTTGTGCCCCAAAGTACATTTGCTGATTCGACGCGATGAAATGCGGGCCTCCAAAATTATGCAACAGCGGATTTTTAAAAATGAAAACATTGAAATCCATTGGAATACAAATGCCGTGGAAATTTTGGGAAAAGAGGAGGTCGAAGGCGTCGAGGTGGTTAATAACAAAACCGGCGAGAAAGAAGTCATTCCTATCAAAGGTTTTTTTGCCGCCATCGGTCATAAGCCAAATACAGATATATTCAACGGCTTTCTCGACATGGACGAGACTGGTTATCTAATAACCCAAGCCGGCAGTTCGAAGACAAACGTCGAAGGGGTTTTCGCTTCCGGCGATGCGCAGGACAGGGTCTATCGGCAGGCAGTCACCGCCGCCGGCACCGGCTGCATGGCGGCTTTGGATGCCGAACGCTATTTAGTCGAGAAAGGAATTGTGTAGAAATACTCGAATTGCTACCTTCACGCCAAATTGAAGACCCATTGCTATTGAATTTTTTCTATAAAAACCAATATTTTCATACACTTTTCACCTTCCAAATCGAACCATTCATTAATTTTAAACTAGTCAATTATGAATGTACTAAATGCTACCAGGTTTCGTCCCGGCGTATTGCATGGCGATGAGGTAACCGAACTACTCAACTACGCGAACGAAAACAATTTCGCTTTGCCCGCTGTGAATGTCATTGGCACCGACTCCGTCAATGCCGTTTTGGAAACCGCCCGGGAGGTGAACTCCCCGGTGATGATTCAATTTTCGAATGGAGGGGCTGCCTTTTTTGCCGGCAAAGGCCTATCGAATGAAAACCAGCAAGCTGCCATTTACGGAGGTATTTCCGGTGCCATGCACGTCCATACAATGGCAAAAATTTACGGTGTTACCGTCATTTTACATACCGACCATTGCGCGAAAAAACTGCTGCCCTGGATTGATGGTTTGCTGGAAGCAGGCGAGCGATTTCACGAATCGAGGGGTTACCCTTTGTACAGTTCGCACATGCTGGACCTATCGGAAGAACCAATAAAAGAAAATGTAGAGACCTGCGTCGGCTACCTTAAACGGATGGCACAAATTGGTATGACCCTGGAAATTGAATTGGGCGTTACCGGTGGAGAAGAGGATGGCGTGGACAATACCGACGTTGATAGTTCCCGTCTATACACACAACCGGAAGAAGTGGGTTATGCCTACGAGGAATTGTCAAAAGTGAGCAATCGATTCACCATCGCAGCCGCTTTTGGCAACGTTCACGGCGTCTATAAGCCGGGCAATGTGGAACTGAAACCCATTATCTTGAAAAATTCGCAGGACTTTGTCCATGAAAATTTTAAAACCGAAGGTCCAAATCCGGTCAATTTCGTTTTCCACGGCGGTTCGGGTTCTTCGAGGGATGATATCCGGGAAGCCATCGAATACGGCGCTATCAAGATGAACATCGACACGGATATGCAATGGGCCTTTTGGGCAGGCGTGCGCGAATATTACGAAGCAAAGAAGGATTATCTCCAAACCCAAATCGGTAATCCCGAAGGGGAAGATAAACCCAACAAAAAAACCTACGACCCCCGGCAATGGCTGCGGGCAGGCGAGCAAAGCTTTGTTTCCCGCTTGAAGCTGGCTTTTGAAGATTTGAATTGCCTGAATAGAAA
>CAZJYF010000195.1:0-7202 GCA_964549665.1 uncultured Saprospiraceae bacterium | reverse complement strand
AGAAGCCTATCATCCGGTCATTGCCGCCAATACCTACGCTACTGTCATCCTGCCTTTGGCGGTGCCCAAACCTTACATTTATCAGGTCCCCGAAGAATTAATTGAGCAAATCCAATTTGGCGTCCGCGCAGAGGTTCAGTTTGGCAAAAACAAGATTTACGCCGCCCTGGTCATCGAGGTGCATGCTTTGGCACCGGACTATCGCACCAAGCCCGTCCTTTCCATCATTGACGAAGCGCCCATCATCCACGAAACCCAATTGAAACTTTGGAAGTGGATGTCGGAATACTATTGTTGTACTCTGGGAGAAATGATGGATGCCGCCCTTCCGGCAAATTTAAAGTTGGCCAGCGAACGCCGCATTGTGCTTAGCCCTGTTTTTGACGAAAATTATGAAAACCTGAATGACAAAGAGTACCTCATTGCGGAAGCCTTAAGTCTCCAAAATGAAATCAGCATCGGTGACGTGCGAAAGATTTTGAATCAAAAAACGGTTTATCCGCTGATTAACAGCCTACTGGGGAAAAAGGTGATATACTTCTTCGAGGAGATGTTGGAGAAATACCAACCAAAAAAAATCGCCTGTGTGCGGCTTCAGGAGCCTTATTTTTCGCAGCCTGAATTGTTGGAAGAAGCCTTTGAATTGTGTAGCCGGTCAACGAGACAGGTGGAAGCATTGATGGCGTTTGTGCAACTTTCTAAAAATCAAAAAACCGTCAGAAAGCAGGAGGTTTATAAAAAGGCAAATGTGGATAGTTCGGTGTTACGGGCAATGGTAAAAAAGGGCATTTTTGAATTATGGGAAAAGGAAGTCAGCCGAATCGGAGGCTATGAAGAGGAATTGACCGAGATTCAAGAATTGGCTGAACAACAAATAAAAGCATTGAAAGCGATAAAAGCAGCCTTCCAGGAAAAAAACGTAGTTCTGCTGCACGGCGTTACGGGTAGCGGAAAAACGAGGGTGTATGTGGAGTTGATAAAAGAGACAATCGGGCGAGGGGAACAGGTGCTGTTTCTATTGCCGGAAGTCGCTCTTACCACTCAGATTATAAGCCGCTTACAGAAAATTTTTGGCGATAAAATCACCGTTTACCACCATCGCATCGGTAACAATGAACGGGTGGATCTGTGGAAAGAAGTCCAAGCGGGAAAGCCGATAGTGTTGGGAGCGAGATCGGGTCTGTTCCTTCCCTTTCAAAATCTGAAACTGGTCATTGTCGATGAGGAACACGACACTTCCTACAAACAACAAGACCCCAATCCGCGCTATAACGGGAGGGATGTCGCCATTTTTTTAGCCCGTTTGCACCAGGCAAAAGTAGTGTTGGGAACTGCCACTCCTTCTCTGGAAAGCTTTCAAAACGCGAAAACCGGAAAGTACGGTTTGGTGAATATGCGTGAGCGTTTCGGCGGCTTGCAAATGCCGGAAATCGAAATCGTGGATGCGAAGGAGGAGATGAAAAAGCGCAAATTGCAGTCCCACTTCACTTCCGTTTTGCTCGAAGAACTGGAGGCAGCCTTGCAGCGCGGCGAACAAGCCATCCTTTTTCAAAACCGCCGCGGCTACGCCCCTACTCTACGCTGCACGAACTGCGGCTGGCATTCGGAATGCAAAACTGCGACGTCAGCCTCACCTATCACAAATATCAACACAACCTTCAATGCCACTACTGCGGCTTCATCGCACCCCTCTACAAAAATTGCCCTGCCTGCGGGGGCATTGACTTGAAATTGCAGGGCTTCGGCACGGAAAAAATTGAAGACGAACTGAAGATTTATCTACCCGATGCTAAAATCGGACGCATGGATTTCGATACGGTTCGAACCAAAAATGCCCACGCCAAAATCATCAACGACTTCGAGGAACTGCGATTGGACATTCTGGTGGGCACCCAAATGGTGACGAAGGGATTGGATTTTGAAAACGTAGGCATGGTGGGTGTCTTGAGCGCAGACCAATTGCTGCAATTCCCCGATTTTCGAGCAAGCGAGCGCGGATTTCAATTAATCACTCAAGTCGCCGGACGGGCGGGAAGAAAACACAAGCGGGGAAAGGTACTGGTTCAGGCTATGAACGTCGAACATCCCGTGCTGAAGGAAGTACTCGAGAATGATTTTCTGGGATTTTTCAACAGGGAAATAGCAGAACGGGAAGCATTTCATTATCCGCCTTTTGCCCGTTTGATAAAAATAACTTTGAAACACAAAAAGCCGAAAGTGTTGAATGATGGAACCAAAGTTTTCGTAAGAATTCTAATAAATCAACTCGGCAAACGGGTCATCGGCCCCGCCGTCCCTCACGTCGGGCGCGTGCGTGGACAATACCTGCTCGACATTTTAATTAAACTGGAAAAGGATGCCAAAATGCTCCGCCATACAAAGGAGCTGATTCGGGAAGCCTCCCGGACGATGCAGCAAACAGAGGGCTTTTCGACTGTTCGGGTGAATGTAGATGTAGATCCGGTTTGATGAGTTTTATTCAGTTTGAAAAATTTTAGTCTAAGGCTAAACAATACCCAACTGCTCGCTTTCGAAGGTATTGGCAACGAAAAAGGGCTCGCATTTCTTCCACGTTTTGAAAACATTAATGGCTTTAAAATTGGGAATGACTACTCAAATGATCTGTGGTACGCAAGCGAAAAAAAAATTCGTTTGAGCCAATATTCAGCTAATTCAGTGAAGAAAGAAAGTATTCCTTTCGATTTCGCATTTGGAGATGGTTGCTCCAATATGTATAAGTTTTACTAGTCTTTAAAAAAAAGCTGTTTTATAAGAAAACAAAAGATACGTGAACCCATCCCACCTGACCCATGTGCTCTATCCTTAAAAGTTTTATTTTTTATTAAAAATTCCGGACAAATCAGATTCAAATTCTATTTGGAATAAAAAAAAATTTGTTTATTTGTAGCTGATGCAAGATTAATTTTTTGAATCTGCAAAAAGCACAAACGAACGAGAACAAACATGCAACTAACCGGAAAACATATCCTTCCTGCCTCTCCCTCCCAAATCTGGAACTTACTGATGGATCCCGATACATTGGCAAAAATAACGCCCGGAATTTCGAAATTAGTAAAAACAGGTGCCTTCACTTTCGATGCCCTTTCCGAAGTGAAAATCGGGCCGGTGAAAGGTACTTTCAAAGGAATTTTAGAAATAGTGAACCCGGAAGAACCAAAGCATTTTGTATTAAACGCTACTCAAAAAAGTAAGATAGGGAACGTCACTTCCGTAGTGAAAATTAATTTGGTTCCATTATCGGATAATCAAACGGAGGTGAATTTTTCCGGAGATGCCAAACTCTCCGGAATACTGGCACGAACCGGGCAACGCGTCATGAGTAGCCTTGCCAATTCATTGGTCAATCAGTTTTTCAAATCAATGGAAGAAGAGATAAAAAATATTACTGCGATGAATTAGCCGCAGTTTTGCAAAATTGTAAATCATAAATCAATTCTTATGGCAAACCAAATAAGCGTGACCGTTAATGGAAAAATGTACCATGCGGAGGTGGAAAGCAGGCTTTTGCTGGTCCATTATCTGCGGGATGTTCTTCGCCTGACCGGCACACATGTTGGCTGCGACACGAGCAGTTGTGGCGCCTGCACGGTTTTGTTGGATGGCAAAGCCGTGAAATCGTGTACCCTACTTGCGGTGCAGGCCAACGGTTGCGAAATAACGACTATCGAAGGATTGGCGACCAACGGGAAACTGCATCCCTTGCAGGAAAGTTTCGCAGAAGAACATGGCCTTCAGTGTGGCTTTTGCACCCCGGGAATGATTATGCTTGCCAGTGACCTCCTAAAAAACAACCCAAACCCAAGTGAACAGGAAATCCGGCATGGGTTAGAGGGCAACTACTGCCGCTGCACAGGCTACCACAATATCGTGAAATCGATTCAAAGTGCCGCTAAGAAAATGGAGAGCTTAGTTGAAAAATAACAAGATGTAAGATTTTCCTGAATCTCTGGACTTTCCTTTTTTATCTAAAATCTAACAGTCTCGTTAAAACCAATTTTCTATGACAAAATATATCGGCAAATCAATCAAACGGGTAGAAGACAAGCGCTTTATCACCGGAAAAGGAAGATACACCGATGATATTGTCCTTCCAGGAATGACCCACGCCTGCATCGTCCGCAGCCCGTATGCGCATGCAAAAATTTTGAGCGTGGATACCTCTGCTGCAACGGCTGCCGAGGGAGTAGTAGCTGTTTTCACCGGAAAAGATATTGCAAAAGCAGGTATCAACGGTGTACCCTGCGGTTGGCAAGTAGATTTTTCAGACGGAACTACCATGAAGGAGCCCCCCCACCCTTTGCTGATGGCTGACAAGGTGAACTATCTCGGAGACGGCGTGGCCATCGTCATTGCCGAAGATTGGGAAACTGCCAAAGACTGCGCCGAATTGGTGGAGGTAGAATACGAAGAACTGGATGCTGTGACCAATCCTGCACAAGCTGTCAAGGAGGAAGCGCCCCAAGTACATCCAGAAGCACCCAACAACACTTGTTTTGATTGGGAGTTGGGAAATCCCAAAGAGGAGGTGAATGAAGCGATGGTAGGCGCCCATCACGTCACGACCTTGGAATTCATCAACCAACGGTTAGTGCCGAATGCCATCGAACCCCGCAGTGCCATTGGACATTACGATGATGCAAATGATCATTACACTTTATATACTTCCTCCCAAAATCCTCATTTAATCCGCTTGCTGATGTGTGCTTTTGTGCTGGGGATTCCCGAACACAAAGTGCGGGTCGTTTCGCCAGATGTGGGGGGTGGCTTTGGCAGTAAAATCTTCCACTACACTGAAGAAGCCCTAGTGACATGGTGCTCCCGCCAAATTTGCCGGCCGGTGAAATGGACTGCCGAACGCAGCGAAAGTTTCATGACCGACGCCCACGGACGGGACCACGTGACCAAGGCGGAGTTGGGATTGGATGAGAACGGCAAATTCGTTGCCTTGCGGGTGAGAACCTTCGCCAACCTGGGAAGCTATCTGTCCACTTTTGGTCCCTGCGTTCCAACCTATCTGCACGGAACGCTATTGCAAGGGCTTTATACTACCCCAAAAATCAACGTAAACGTGACCGGGGTTTTCACCAACACCTCCCCGGTAGATGCTTACCGAGGGGCCGGGCGGCCCGAAGCCACCTACCTTCTGGAGCGATTAGTTGATTTGGCAGCCCATGAAACCGGTTCAGACCCCGCCGAATTGCGCCTCAAAAATTTCATCCCGCCTTTTGACGGAGTCAATCAACCGGGCTACCAAACACAAGTGGCCTTGCAATACGACAGCGGCAATTATGAAGGTGTTTTGAAGCGGGCTTTGGAAATGGCAGATTACGAAAATCTCCGAAAACAACAAAAGTCGAACACCAATGGCAAATTGATTGGCATTGGATTTTCGACCTACATCGAAGCCTGCGGCATCGCTCCTTCTGCCGTGGTGGGAGCCTTGGGGGCAAGGGCAGGTTTGTACGAATCGGCTCAAGTGCGGGTGCAGCCTACCGGCAAGGTGAGTGTTTACACAGGCTCGCATTCGCATGGGCAAGGGCATGAAACGACCTTCGCACAGGTCGTAGCAGATAAATTGGGCATCCCAATGGAAGATGTTGAAATCGTTCATGGCGACTCGGAATCCGTTGCCTTTGGCATGGGAACCTATGGTTCCCGGAGCTTGGCTGTCGGCGGAAGCGCGATTGTGAAAAGCATTGAAAAAGTGCTCGAGAAAGGCGCAAAAATCGCCGCCCACAAATTGGAAGCTTCCATAGACGACCTCGAATATGCCGATGGAAAATGGACCGTGAAAGGCACCGACAAATCCATCGCCTTCGGCGATGTGTCTTTAACGGCGTATGTGCCCCACGACTATCCCGAAGGGCTGGAGCCGGGGCTGGATTTTTCCAGCTTTTACGACCCGGCAAACTTCACTTACCCCTTTGGAGCACATATCGCGGTCGTAGAAATTGACCGAGATACCGGCAAGGTTCACCTGAAACGATTCATAGCCTGCGACGATGTCGGCAATGTTATCAACCCAATGATTGTTGATGGGCAAATTCACGGCGGATTGGCACAAGGCATCGGGCAAGCCCTGTTGGAAGGCGCCATTTACGACGAAAATGGGCAACTCGTCAACGGCTCCTACCTGGATTATACCCTTCCCCGTGCCGATGATTTTCCCATGTTTGAAATAGACCGAACCGTAACCCCCTGCCCCCACAACCCGCTTGGGGTAAAAGGCGCCGGCGAAGCAGGAACAATTGGCTCAACCCCGGCAGTCGTCAATGCTGTTATTGACGCACTTTGGCAGGCAGGGGTCAAAGTGAAAGATATTGAGATGCCCCTGACTTCGGAGCGGGTTTGGCGGGCTTTGAATTCATAAAAGTTTGTAACTACTGTTTTACAAAGCAACAAAAAAAAAATAACCATGATACCAACTTCCTTTGAATATCAAAAAGCCGGCTCCATTGACGAGGCGATTGCTTTGTTGTCGAAGAACGGCGGCGATGCAAAAATCCTGGCAGGCGGTCACAGTCTTATCCCCGCCATGAAATTACGGCTCGACCAACCTACCCAACTGATAGATATTGGCGGAATCCCCGCTTTAAAATACATCAGGGAAGAAGGCGATGAGTTGGTCATCGGTGCCGCCACAACCCACCACGAAATTGCAGCGTCTCCGCTAACCGCAAAAATCCCCATGCTTCCGCAAGCGGCCGAAATGATCGGCGATATACAGGTTCGAAACCGCGGCACCATCGGGGGAAGCCTCGCACATGCAGACCCCGCAGCCGACTGGCCCGCCGTGATGCTCGCTGCCGATGCCAAAATCGTCGCACAGGGACCCCAAGGGCTGCGGTCGATTTCCGCCGCCGAATTTTTCACCGGTTTTTTTGAAACCGCCCTGCAAGAGAGTGAAATCATCACGGAAATCCGGGTGGCGATTCCGGCCGGAAAAGCCAACTCTGCCTATCGAAAATTTGAGCAACCGGCCTCCCGTTTTGCCATCGTCGGTTGCGCTGCCTCCTTGGTTTGGGATGGCTTGCGGGTGATGCGGGCAAATGTTGCCTTCACCGGAGTATCGGATAAAGCTTTTCGGGACAATGCGGTGGAGGACGCCCTCGCCGGAAAAGAATTGACAAGTGCCACCATCGAAGCCGCGGCAAAGTTAGCAGCAGAAGGCGTTTTCATCC
>CAZJYF010000194.1:0-7216 GCA_964549665.1 uncultured Saprospiraceae bacterium | reverse complement strand
TTTCATATCGCACGGCATATTTGGCTGTCATTCGACTAGACACCTGATTTAAGCCTCCGAAAAATTCAACCGTTAAACCATCCGGAAATTCCTGCCTGGGTTCCCTTCTGTCCAAATATCTGAGTAGTGTGGGGCTTTTGATTCTCACCTTCACCACTGCCGAATCACTGTATAAAATTTCAATCCCCCTAGCCGTTTCAATGGCAACCTCGTCTTGAGAAATTAATTTTTTCACCTCTGCCAGGTCATTTTCGCAGGCATGAAAAGCGAGGAAAATTGCCAGAAACCAAAATTTATTGTTCATCTCTAGCCTAGTTTTAGTGATTTCTTTTTTCAAACCATACCACTGTGTCATCCTTCGGGTCACCATTGTAATTGACGGTAATTTCTCGGCCTGCGGAAATGCCTTTCACGCTATAAAAATCAATAGATAGGTTAGGCAAATCTAATTTGTAGCAAGCGTTTGGTTTGTAGGAGTGATTGTATAGCGAGCCAAAACCTAAAGCAAGTGCACCGCGTTTTTGATTGGCGCCCCAAAAAAAATAGTAGTTGTGCAAGATGGTTTTTTCAATGAAATTTATATCTTTTTCCGGCAACACAATCACTGGACATATTTCAATCAAATCGCCTTTTTGAATTGATTGGGCCGTAAAAACACCTCTGCCTCCAACATTACTTTCAGCAACGTATAAAAATGGAATTCGCTGGGTCATTGTGTTTGTGATTAGCGTAAAAGGCGTTCCAGATGAAGGCTATTTCTCACTGAGACTTTTGTGGCTGAATAAAAAATAAACTAAAGATATGTTCATTTTCTCGAAATGTAAACCCCTGCCAAGATTAGTCCCATTCCGATAAGGTGAAATGGGACAATAATCTCCCTGTCCAAAACCCCCCAAAGCAATGCAACCAGAGGAACCATATAACTGACCATTGAAGCAAATAGGGCATTTTTAATTTGCACCAGTTTAAAAAATAAAATGGTAGCCAATACCGTACCTGCCAAGGATAGAATCATCAAATAACCCAAAGATGACCATGCCTGCTCATTTTCTTTTAATACAAATAAAAAATTAGTCGTGGAAAGGTATATTATGGCCGGTATGCCTATGATTTCAAAGGATACCGCGCTAATGGTTAAGGTACTCATTTCCTGCAAATAAGTTTTCACCGTATTGCTGCTTAATCCGTAGCTGCCGGTCGCAATGACCACCAAAATTCCGTACCATATACTACCGGTTTGGTCTATTTTCTGATTAAAAAAAATTAGTAAAGTAGCACCAAACAAGCCTAGCAGGACACCTGCTACTTTTAGCCAATTGAAAGCCACTCCAAATAAGGAAACCCCCCAAAGTAAGGTAAACAAAGGAGTCAATGAACTTAGTACCCCTGTTACTGAACTACTCAATTCCGTCTGTGCAGTGGCAAATAAAAAAGCGGGAAAAAAACTTCCGGCAAAACCTACAACAATTAAGGCTTTCCACTTGGACCAATCCACTTTATTTATCCGCAAAAGAAAAAATGGTAAAAAGGCAAGGGCCGAAAGACTAATTCTGATGCATGCCACTTGTTCTGCTGAAAAGGCGATCAATCCTCTTTTAATAAGAATGTAGGAACTTCCCCAGGTTAGTCCTAAAAGTCCAAAAATTCCCCAGGCGTAAAATGAGGGGTTATTTGATAAAGTACGAATTATTTTTTTCAAATATTGATGCTTTAAAACTGACTGTGAGAAGCTGTTTTTGCTTGGGAAAATCTCATTTTCATCTCGTGAACGCAGCTCCCCTAACTGTAGGGAGTTCCATTTTTTTGAAAAAAGGAAAACCAACAGAATATTTATGATAATTTTCCAAATGTGCGCAAAGGTAAAGGATTCCGAATTGAGATTTTTTAAAATTATTTTCTCTTGTGAGTACAAAAAAAAATACCATTTTTCGGAAATGGTATTTCTTAACGTTTGGCAATTTGCCACAACAAAACATTCAAAAAATGATTTAAAAGAAAGCTAAATGGGTAATGACTCATTGCAAATTAAAGGATATGGTCAGATTGTAGGTAGTTCCAACTTCGAGCCCTTTCACATTGAGTTGACGATTATGCAATCTTTCTTTCACAAATTTTTTCAGATAGCTGTTTTTGGCTTTTACTTGTAACAGGAGGATTTCTTTTTTGTCGTCAATTGTGAATTTTATAAAAACTTCTGCAGCCAAAATGTTGTGCTCTTTCAATCGGGGATTCTGTACAAGGTTGGCTACTTGCTTGCGCAATTCTTTGGTTGTTTCACTTTTACCAACTCCGGGGATTGGATTGTTGGCAGAAGAAGAAATTGATGTTATGGAAGCCAAAAACAGAATTGGTACAATTAATTTATGTAAAGACATAATTTATAATTTATTGATAAATAGTGGTATAGGACATTTGAGTCAGGATAGTTCCTATTATTGATTTTGCATAAGACATTTTTTCTTAATTAATCAGCCGGTAGTTTTTGATGATTCATAATCCATTTAACTCTGAAATGTGAAAATTAGCGTTGGTTAGAATTAGCTCTTCAAATTTATGGGTTCGTTTTTCCCCCCATACTTATTGGTAGGTGTATTTGGAAAGACATTTGGCTTTTTGGTGAGTTGCAATTAGGGAGAAACTTTTTTTCGAATAGTATTGGATACTGATGAACCTTGTCTATTCTTCTATTTTTTAACGGCAGGAGAAGGTAAATTTTAATTTTTTCAATTCTTCTTCCTTTCGGATAAGCGTTAATGTACGTTATATGATTAGGTCAGGCTCGTCTTCAACAAATATTGACCAAAAAAATAGAGGAGTTGATCCGTTCAACTCCTCTATTAAAATTCATATTTAAAGTGAAACGCGTTAATTGGTTCCACCGGGGTGTTCTTTCGCTTTTTTATCGCGCTGCATCAGGTTTTCAGAACCACCGTTTTTGCTTCTTTTAAACAATTCAAATTTACTCAATTGTGTCTTTGGTGGGAAATAATTATTTTCCGTATCTACATCCGCTGTTTCCAGAAAGGGGTCCAAGGTGATTTGTTTCACTTCTTTTTCTGTGGCAAAAACCTTTGAGACCTTTGTATCTCCAAATCGCCAGATTTCAGCCGGAATTCGATACATTTTCCTGGAACCATCGGTGTATTCAAATTCAACCAAAATAGGCATCACCAAACCTCCTTTATTTTCAAAAGTAATTTCATAATAATTATTTCCTTTTTCTAGGACGGCTTTTTCTTCATCCGATAATTTGCTTAAATAATTGCTGTACTGTTCCTTATCTAAAACAGTTACCTTCAAGGGATCATATTCCGTATAAAAATCTCGGAGGGAAGGGTCCATTTCATCGTGGGTTTGTGCAATCGTTTGTTCATTGCGAATGCTGCTAATGTTTCGAGGAGCTGCATCCATTTCATTCCTCTTCGCCAAATTCTCTAATTCGGGATTTTTAGAATCGATGCGGAACCATCTTACCCCGTCAATAGCGATATCCACATGGTCGGTGCCGAAAAACCAACCTCGCCAAAACCAATCTAAATCTACCCCGGAAGCATCTTCCATGGTGCGAAACAAATCGGCAGGAGAAGGGTGTTTGAATTTCCAACGGTTCGCATAAGTTTTGAAAGCAAAATCGAAAAGTTCACGCCCCAGGATGGTTTCGCGCAAAATATTTAAGGCTGTCGCCGGTTTTCCATAAGCATTGTTTCCAAATTGAAAAATACTTTCTGAGTTGGTCATGATTGGCGTTATCTTCGTTTTATCGCCTCCCATGTAGTCGGCAATTTTGTGAGCTGGTCCTCGTCTTGAGGGATAATCTCGTTCCCACTGTTGTTCCGAAAGATACTGAACGAAAGAGTTTAACCCTTCATCCATCCACGTCCATTGTCGCTCGTCCGAATTGACAATCATCGGGAAATAGTTGTGTCCGACCTCATGTATAATGACACTGATTAGTCCGTACTTTGTTCGTTTTGAATAAGTTCCGTCAGGTTCAGGTCTGCCTCCATTGAAGCATATCATTGGATACTCCATTCCGATTCGCTTGGTGTGAATGGACCATGCAATTGGATAGGGAAAGTCAAAAGTGTAGTGCGAATACCATTTCAAGGTGTGGGCTACTACCTTTGTAGAATATCTTCCCCAAAGTGGATTGCCTTCTTTTGGATACATTGACGCTGCCATGACGACACTGCCATCGCTTTGTTTGACCGCCATCTCATCCCAAATAAATTTTCGGGAGGTAGCGAAAGCAAAATCCCGTACGTTCTGGGCTTTGAATTTCCATGTCTTATTTTTTGTAGATTTTGTCTTTTCGTTTTCGATTGCTTCTTTTTCAGAAACAATCACCACGGGTTCAGCGAAAGAAGTTTTTGCCAGTTCTAGTTTTTTAAACTGACTTTTGGTCAAAATTTCTTTCGCATTTTGCAATTCTCCTGTTGCCGCTACATAGTGGTCGGCAGGTACGGTAAGCGCCACTTCATAATTTCCGAACGGAAGAGTGAATTCTCCTCTTCCTAAAAACTGCTTGTGCTGCCAGCCTTCGTTGTCATTATAAACAGCCATTCTTGGGTAAAACTGTGCAATGGTATATAGATAATTTCCATCTTTTTCAAAATATTCAAAACCCGAACGACCTCCCATTTTCATGCGGTCGTTTATGTTGTACCACCATTTTATTTTGAAAGAATACGCCTCTCCATGCTGTAATGGCTCTGGCAAATCTACCCGCATCATCGTTTTTACGATTGTGTGAGGCAGGTCTGCACCACCAACGTCTTTTACGTACTCCAATTTAAAACCCCCATCAAAATCAGGTTCCAGATTGCTCAAGTCTCTTATCGTCATCTTGTCGGAGATTTTATTTTGTCGAATTTTGTACGTGTCACTATTCTTTGCCCTCATATTTTGGTCTAGTTGCACCCATAAATAGTTCAGCACATCGGGTGAATTGTTGTGGTATGTAATCGTTTCTTCTCCGGAAACTCTTTGATTTTTATCATTCAATTCAATTTTCATAGAATAATCCGCCTGTTGCTGCCAATATTGTGAACCCGGTGCACCTGCCGCATTTCGGTAAACATTGGGAGTCGGCAATTCCTGGTAAAGTTGTCTGAATTTGTTTTTATTCGTGCTTTCTTCCTGAGAAAAAAGGGCAAATGCAAAACATAGAAATAATCCGGTGATGAGCAGAAGTTTCTTTTCCATGTTGCTTAATTTTACTTGATTTAAAAAAAAATGAAGAAGAAATCCAAAGATAAAAAGTTGCAAGAATTATTTTTTTAAGATTGTGAAAATATTGTTTTTGCCGACAATATTTAACTACTTGTCCTTCGTGGTTTCACGTGGAACAATTCAGAAAAAGTTTAAACGAGGGATATAAGGTATTATGACAAAGATGGGGTTGTGTTAAATAAATGGATTCAATAATTGTGAAGCAGCCATTCTTTAAAAGGAGAGAAGGATTTACCCATTTTGGTAGAGAGCTTTTCTTTTTTTGATAATATCGCCAACCTTTTCGGGATGTCGATTTCTTTTTTCAGAATTTCTTCGACGTCTTTTAAAAATTTAGACGGGTGTGCCGTCTCGAATATGACCCCGCAAGTTTCCGGGTTTTCAATTTGATATTTCTTCAAAGCCAGGTATCCCACGGCCCCATGTGGGTCGATTTCGTACTTGTACTGTTCAAAAACTTCTTTGACCCCTGCTTTTGTTGCATGATCACTAAACCCAAAGCCTTTAATATTCTCCTTCATCCTGTTCCATGTGGAACCATACATATCTAACATCCTTGCAAAATTGGAGGGATTGCCAACATCCATTGCATTGGAAAGGGTAGGTGTTGAGGGTCGGGGAGAGAAGATTCCGGATTCCAAATATTCGGGCACTACGTCGTTCCTATTCGTGGCGGCAATAAAGTTGGAAATTGGAAGTCCCATTTTTTGGGCCATTAGCCCCGCGGTGAGATTGCCAAAATTTCCGCTCGGAACGCAAAAAACAACTGGAAGTTCCCACGTAGGCAACTGTTTGTACGCTTCAAAATAATAAAAGGTTTGGGGAATGAGGCGGGCGATGTTGATTGAATTAGCTGAACTGAGACGGATTTTTTTATTGACTTCCCTATCCAAAAAAGCTTTTTTAACCAATGCTTGGCAATCGTCAAAGGTTCCGTCAATTTCCAGGGCAGTGATGTTGTGATTTAAGGTAGTCAATTGTTTTTCCTGCAAATGGCTGACTTTGCCGGAAGGGTAGAGGATGACCACTTGGATGCCGGGCGTTTTAAAAAAACCGGAAGCAACAGCACCCCCGGTATCGCCGAAAGTTGCCACCAATATGACCAATTCCTCGTCGTTTCCCCGGTTGAAATAACTCATCAACTGCGCCATGAAACGGGCACCAAAATCTTTGAACGCCAGGGAGGGACCGTGAAAAAGCTCGAGAACGTATTTTTGTTCATCCAGCTTAACCAAGGGTGCCGGAAAGGTGATGGACCGCGCTATTATCTCCTCCAAATCATTGTCGGGAATAGCTCCCAAAAGAAGGTTTTGGCAAACCTCAAAAGCAATTTCCCGGAAAGAATATTTCTTTAAATTCTTCAGAAAGTCGGATGATAATTTAGGCAAGGTTTCGGGCATGTACAACCCGTTATCTTCTGGCAATCCTTTTAGAACTGCTTCTTTTAGAGAAACAAATTTGCATTTATTGTTCGTACTGTAAAGTCGCATCATCCGTGGCGATTTATAATTTGATGGCTCCTGCCTGATTGATTGCAGAAAGAAAAAGCCAATTTTCAATTCCTGCATCCGAATATATTTCTTTCATCCTTTCGCCAACATTTTCAGCGATTAAACTATTGGCACTTAAAGCGAATATAGAGGGCCCAGCCCCGGAAATACTGCATCCCAAGGCTCCTGCATTTAAGGCTGCTTCCTTCACTTCATAAAAATGGGGAATTAACTGCGCCCTTTGAGGTTCAATGACAATGTCTTGCAAAGCCCGCCCCATAAGCGCAATATCAGAATTGTACAAACCGATAACAAAGGCTCCTAAGTTGGCGTTCTGCTGAACCATTTTGCTGAGAGGAACTGATTTGCTCAACAGGTTTCGCGCATCTTTGGTGAGGATTTCCACCTTCGGATAAATGACCGTTGCAAACATTCCCTTCGGAATCGGAAGGCGGTGCACATCCAAAGTTTCATTATCCCGAACCAAAACTAGT
>CAZJYF010000193.1:0-7276 GCA_964549665.1 uncultured Saprospiraceae bacterium | reverse complement strand
GGAAAATTCTGGCGAATTGAATACCTCAAGCATAAAGCAGTGATTAAAACGAAAGCCTATGTGGTCAAGCAGCGCTATTATTCCCTTCAAACTATTTCTTATACAAAAAAGAGCCTCAATCCTTCCACCGACAAATTTTTCAATTCTTTCCATCTAATTTAGCCCCACCAATTTTTGCTGAATGTACAAAATGAAATCCTTCTCCTTTCTTCTAATTTGCAACTTATGGATTTGCGGTGCAATGAACAGTCAAAATGATTGGAAATTCAGAAGCGAAAAGCAGGGAGTTTCGATTTTTTCCAAAAAGGTGAAAGGCTCTAAAGTGAAGGCGTTCAAGGGGATAGCCACGCTTAATGTCCCGTTGAGGAAATTGTACGCTTTGCTTCTAAACCACAAGGACTACCCCTCTTGGGTTTACCGATGTGCGGAAGGAAAGACCCTTAAAAAAATTTCGGATACAGAATACTACGTATACCTGGTAACCAACTCTCCTTGGCCAGCCTCCGAAAGGGATGATGTGACCCATGTGAAAATAAGGAGGGAACCCAAGGGAATTGTCGTTTTCGAAATGAAAGATGAACCGGATTACTTGCCAAGAGTAAAATCCCGGGTCCGGGTTCCTTTTTTGAAAGGATATTGGAAATTGGTGCCATTGGGGGAGGATAAAACCCAAGTCATCTATGAAGTGCAGGCTGATCCAGGAGGGAGAATACCTGCTTGGATTGTCAACCATTTTGTTATCGACGCCCCTTTGAAATCCCTCTTGAACATGAAGAAAAAAGTGGAAAGGTGATTGGGCTAAGGCAGAATAGTGGGGATGAGAGTTTTTTCTGGAGCGAGTTTTAACTTGGACTAGGCTTTAACCTTGTCGTTTTCCAAGAAAAAGAATTTTGAGCGGGAAAGCTTTCTTTGGAATCATTTTGATTAAAAAAGAGAAATGAGAATCGATCAATACATTGCGTTCTTTCTTTGTAATTTATTGGCATACAGTTCAATAATTGGTCAATCTGATTGGAAGCTGAAGATAGATAAAAAAGGGGTTCAGATTTATACACTGGACGTGGCAGATTTCAAATTCAAATCGTTCAAAGCGGTAACCAAAGTGAGTGCTCCCATAATAGAGGTATTGGAGGTGTTGACAAATGAGCAGGATTTTGAGAAATGGGTTTATAAGTATTTGGGCGGGGAAATTGTGGAAAGAATTTCCGATTCGGAGGTTTATTTTTATTCGGCGACAGACCTTCCTTGGCCTTTTTCCGACAGGGATGATGTCACGCATGTGAAAATCGTTAAAAAAACCGAAGGCAACATAATTATCGAATTGGAAGATTTTCCGGATTATTTGCCTTCTAAAAATTCCAGAGTCCGAATTCCCTTTATGAAGGGAAGGTGGAAACTCCTCGCCTTGGACAATGGGAAAACGGAGATTGTCCTGGAAATTCTTGCCGACCCCGGCGGAGCTATTCCCGCCTGGATTGTCAATCCTTTTATAACGAGTGGACCTTTTAATACTTTTCAAAATCTGAAGGAAATTTTGGAAAAATAGGTTTCTGTTAAACCCCTTTTGGAATGACGACTTGCTTGCTTACCTTTGCCGCCCTAAAATTTAAGTTACTCGCCTGGTGGGGCTCTTTTTTTTTAAGAATGGAATTTTAAATTGTAAAACCTCCCGGGCAGTATGGTTTCATTAATTATTATTAAATGCGAAACTCGATTTTATTAATCTGCCTGTTAGCGGTCTGCATTACCTCACAGGCACAAAATTTATCATCAAAAATGGATTCACTGAGTTACAGTGTTGGGGTAATGCTTGCCCAAACTTTGAAGCAACAAGGACTGCACAAAATAGATGCGTCATGCGTCGCTTCAGGCATTGAAGATGCTTTGGAGGGTAAGGATTTGCAAATCGGCTACCAAGAGGCCAATGATTTGCTCAAAAAGCATTTTGAAGGAGTACATAACCAACAAAAAAACCAAAACATGGCAGAAGGAAAAAAATTCCTCGAAGAAAATAGCCGCCGCGATGGCGTGGTAAGCCTTCCGAGTGGCTTGCAATATGAAGTGTTGAAAGAAGGAGACGGACCCAAGCCTTCTGCGACGGATAAAGTGACCGTCCACTACCAAGGTTCCTTGATTAGCGGGAAGGTTTTTGACAGTTCCATCGAACGCCAAGAACCGGCGACCTTCCCCGTGAACGGCGTCATCAAAGGTTGGGTAGAAGCACTCCAATTGATGAAAGTAGGGTCGAAATGGATGCTGTTCATCCCCTCCGACCTCGCCTATGGCGACAGAGGGGCAGGACCGGATATCGGCCCATACGCTACCCTGATTTTTGAGGTTGAATTGTTGAAAATTAATTGATGTATGGTATGATGGTTTGATGGTTTGATGGTGTTGTGGTGCGACGGCATAAAAACCACCCCACCAACTTACCATCTGACCGCCATACCGAAATACCGTCATACCACCAAACCTCCCACAATGCGCATAGACATCATTTCCCTGCTACCTGAATTGCTGGAAGGTCCATTGCAGCATTCGATTTTGAAACGCGCACAGCAAAAGGAATTGCTGGAGGTGAAGGTTCATCATTTGAGAGATTTTGGAATCGGAAAACACAAGCAGTTGGACGATTACCAATTTGGCGGCGGGGCAGGGATGGTTTTGATGGTGGAACCCGTTGCCAACTGCATCGAACACCTCAAAGCGCAGCGCAATTACGATGAAGTGATTTTCATGACGCCCGATGGTGCCCGTTTTGACCAAAAATTTGCCAACAGGCTCTCAATGAAAGAAAACCTGTTAATTCTGTGCGGGCATTACAAAGGGGTCGATGAACGCATTCGCGAACATTTTATCACCTCGGAAATTTCTATCGGCGACTTCGTTCTTTCCGGGGGTGAATTGGCTGCTGCCGTTTTAGTGGATGCCCTCGGACGGCTGATTCCCGGGGTGCTGAATGATGAGACTTCTGCTTTGTTCGATTCGTATCAGGACAATTTGTTAGCCCCCCCCATCTATACGCGACCCGCAGATTATCAAGGCTGGAAAGTGCCAGAAGTTTTGCTTTCCGGCAACTTCAAAGCCATTGAAGCCTGGCGACAGACTGAGGCCCTGAAGCGTACGGAAGAAAGACGGCCCGATTTATTGAAAGAATAACCTAACCTGATTTGCGAAATTTTTCAAATTTCGCAAATCTCAATCTTTGATAGTCCGCCATTTAGCCACCATAATTCATTTGAAACAGCTTCTGAAAAGCATACAAAATGAACATCGAAGAATTCAGGCATTATTGTCTTGCAAAGAAGGGTGTTGAAGAGGCCTTTCCATTCGATGAAGTTACCCTTGTTTTCAAAGTCATGGGAAAGATGTTCGCGTTGGTCGGTTTGGAACGGGACATTTTTCAAGTAAATTTGAAATGCGACCCGGAGCGGGCAATGGAGCTAAGGGAGGAATATCCCGACGAAATATTTTCGGGTTACCACATGAATAAAAAACATTGGAACACCGTTCTTTTCGAAGGCAATTTGAGTGAGAAACTCTTGAAAAAGCTAACCGACCATTCCTATGAATTAGTGGTGAAAGGATTAAAGAAATCGACGCGGGAATTATTGGAAAACTTGTAAAAATCTCTTCTTTGAGCAAACCGAAACCACTTGATTTTCTCATCGTCGGACAGGGGCTGGCAGGTACATTGCTGGCACATTTCCTGCTGCGCGCTGACCAAGGGGTTAAATTAGTTGATTGCCCGCATCAGGGGGCTGCCTCCAAAGTGGCTGCCGGAATCATCAATCCCATCACGGGGAGGCGATTCGTGAAAAGTTGGCGGATAGATGAATTGATTCCATTTGCCAAAAATACTTACCTGGAAATCGAATCGAAATTCGGAATCGAACTTTTTCATCCCACGAACATCCTCCGGTCTCTTTTTTCTGCCAAAGAAGAAAACGACTGGCTCGCGAGAACCGGTGAATCGGCTTGGCAGCAATACATGGTGGAGGAAGCAGAACTGGGGGAATATGCCTCCAAAACTAGACCGGCATTTGGCTATGCGGAATTGACCAATTCTTCAAAGGTGGATGTCGCCCTCCTGGTGGAAACTTACCGGAAATATTTTCTGGAAAATAATTTTTTGATTGCAGAACCCTTTGAATTTCAAGAACTTGAAATTCTAAAGGAAGCCGTTCTATACAAAAAACTAAAAGCCCGGAAACTCGTTTTTTGTGAGGGATTTAAAGTAAAGGACAACCCTTTTTTCAACTATCTGCCCTTGGCTCCAACAAAAGGCGAAATCCTTCTCGTCCGTATTCCGGGAGCAAAATTCACCAAAATTTTAAAACATAAATTGTACATCGTACCTTTAAAAAATGAACTGTTTTGGATAGGGTCTGCCTATCAGCGCGAGTTTGATGCGAGCACGCCTTCTGAAAAAGGGCGAACTTGGTTGGAGCAATGCCTGCGCGAAATTTTGTGCGTTCCTTTTGAAGTGATTGCACACCGTGCCGCTATCCGTCCAACCGTAAAAGACCGCCGTCCATTACTGGGACAACATCCTCATTTTCCATCTCTGACTATTTTCAACGGATTGGGGACCAAAGGGGCTTCTTTGGGTCCTTTCTTTGCTAAAAAAATGACCGAATATTTGCTCGGAAAAGGAGCACTGGATAAAGAAGCCGACATTAAAAGATTCCTTCCCCGAAACGCGCATATCAAATAAAACGATGTGCTTTTTGTTTCCCGGGTTACTTCAAAGAAAATTTTCCGACGCCCGCCAAATGCCCTTTATTATAAATTTCTACCTGGTAGCTGCCCCTGGTAAAAGGCATGCCGGGTAACCACAAAAAGCAGAGTTCCTTTTCATCGTTGGAATATTCGTATTCTTTCACGTGGGTGTAGCGAATTTCCTCGTTGGTCTTTTTATTGATGATAATCCCCGAACCTAATTCATCTATTGCCATGGTTTCCCCAATCGGGTTGATAATGCGCACATAAAAATTTTCGACACCCTGTTGTGCAACTTCATTGACGGTGGTTTGAAAACAAACTTTTAATTGGTCGATGTTTTTGGCGTATTTCTTTTTTACGGACCTACCACTTCCTTTTGTTTTTAACCCCGTCACGTTGACGTTCTTCACTTTCACCACCGAGGCGAACGAAACGGTTGAGGCTAATACATCCCGTTCCCCAGCTAGTTTCTTTTGCTGACTCAACAAATTGGCTTTTTCGGATTCCAATTCCCGGTTAGCTGACTGCTGTGTTTCAAGGTCGCCTTTCAAGGATTGACTGTGGCGAACCAACTTGAAGTTCTCTCCTTTTAAATCCATATTTTCCACCTTCAACTGATCTATTTCGGCCAAATATTGCTGCACCTGGGTGGTCAGGTTGTTGATTTCTTCTCTGGCACGAACGAGATCATTGCCATTCCTTATCAGGTCGCCAATTTTCGTTTTTTGCACTTTTAGTTCTGCCTTTTGCTGATCGATCAACACATTTAATTCTTCATTGCTACCGCGCATTTCCTCCAATTCAGAAAGCGATTCGTGGTACTGTTTTTCCAACTCTATTTTCAGTTGGTCGGCTTCCTCCAATTGAGCGTTTTGCTGTTCGATGACTTTATCTTGGCTATATTTGTTGTAGAGCAAAAAAGCATTGATAGCCAATAGCCCCACCACAATTACGGCGGCAATTGCCATCAATTTCTGGCGGGAAGAATTGTTTGTTGTCATAATTAGAAAATTTTGGGTAAGAATAATCAAAAATAATTTTGAGAATTTGACCGCTTCCGGAATTTCCTGAAAATCAAATTCGCTGAATTAATTCTGGCTAAATGAAAGGCCATTTCCAATTTTCAGGTAATTACGCGGGAAATTGTTCGAGGGAAAAATATAATTTAGAAAAATGGGGAGTCTCGCTGTCATTCCACAACAAAGCTAAAATAATACGAATTCTTTTGGCAGAATATTCTTAAAATTTAAAGATTTCCCCTGGCTTTTGCAAAATCATTTCAACTTAGCAACAGTCATAAGCTCAACGGATTTTAGTAACTTGCTCTTCTTTTTCAGCAAAAAACTATTTGAACTCAAAGACAAAATGATAGGAACGATTGACATTTCCAACGTCCTTTTTCTCGACATTGAAACCGTTTCTGCTCAAAAACATTATCGGGAATTAAACGACGATTTTAAATATTTGTGGCGGATAAAATGCAAACAAATTTTAAGACAATATGAGGAAGAAGTGAAGGAAGAGGAAGCAGCCACACTTTACTCTGACAGAGCAGGGATTTACGCAGAATTTGGAAAAATTATTTGTATTTCCGTAGGAATCGTCCGCAGAGGCAAAGACAAAAAACTCAACGTTCGCCTGAAATCGTTTTGCCCGGAAGACGAAATCCTACTGCTAAAAGCCTTCGCTGAATTGCTCCGTCAATATTATTCCGACCCCTCCAAATGCTTTTTGTGCGGCCACAATATCAAAGAATTTGACATCCCCTACATTTGCCGCCGAATGGTTTTTCACCAACTTCCCTTCCCGAACGCGCTGCAATTGACGGGCAAAAAACCTTGGGAAACAAAACATCTGCTCGACACATTAGAACTTTGGAAATTCGGTGACCGGAAGAATTACACTTCTCTAAAATTACTCGCGACGCTACTCGGTTTTCCGTCCCCCAAAGACGATATTGACGGTAGCGATGTCGGTCGGGTTTATTGGCAGGAAAAGGACCTGGAGCGCATTTCATTGTATTGCGAAAAGGATGTCCTGGCAACGGTGCAATTGTTCCTCCGCTATAAACGAATGCCGCTTTTGGAAGAGAGTCAGATAATGCACATACCCTATAATGAACCGCGAAAATCCGAATATTCTGCACGAAAAGGTGATGGCAATTATCGTCAGAATCCAGGAAAATAAATCACTAAACAAAGGACCCATTTTTAACCTCGCCCAAAAAAGTAACGTGTTTACTTTTCTGATAGGTCTTCATCAAATGGTCTATCTCAGATTTTGATTTTCTTCGAATCTTTATCCCGGAGGTACTGAATTTATTGGCAACTTCGATATAAAATCCGTCTTTGAGTTTTATGGAGCCTTTCGCCGGTCTGGCCATAATATGTCATTTAAGTTAAAAAGTATAAAGGATGATTTCTAGAAATTGGAAAGGGCAAAAAGGTGAAAAAAAATCGAACAGCAATGGCATAAAAAAAGTTCGAATAGCTTGTAAAATAAACCCTCCCAGCCCACAAAGATAAGGAAAATAAGGGGTTCTACCAAAATC
>CAZJYF010000192.1:0-7299 GCA_964549665.1 uncultured Saprospiraceae bacterium | reverse complement strand
TGCGGTGGCAGAGGTGGAGGTAGGCGATGTGCGTTCCGGTGATGTGGTTCATGAAGCGAGCGATTTGATTTGCAAAATCTCAAAGATTTGGTAAATCTTCGTAATAAAATGAAAAATTCATAGAACGAAATGCAATACCCTCCTCCCAATCTACCAGTGGCTCCAAATATTTTCCGGTAGCCCGGCCTGATAATAATGCAGCTGGAATTTTCGCCAGCGGGGGAGTAGAAGCTTTTCGATTTCCTGTAAAAGTTGATGAATGTATTTTTCCATGAGCACGTTTTTAAAAAAGTAAGGACCTCGAACCCTTTCCTTTTTATGGCTCAATCCTCTATAATCAACCTTTGCAAAACCTTCCAATCCAATACCTTTTTTTTATGCCACTCGATAAATGCCACTCTTCCCCCAAACCATTCCAATACTTCTTTCCTTTTCAGAAGCGAGGGACGATTCGACAAAAAACTCAAATAAGAACTCCAGGGATAATCCTCCATTTGACGGCAATACCCATGATGAACCGGATTGCGATGAATATAGGTTATAACCGCTTTACCATTCTCTTCCCCTTCAACCGGTTTTCTCCTAAACACTTTTTGAAACAAACTGCCTCTTCTGTTTTCTTGAACGTTGATTGCTTTGGCATAGCCCAAAAAGAAGCGTCGAAATCGTTCGCTGACCGCCCAACAGGCAAGTTTTTGATGCAAAAGTTCAGATGGCAGACCTGTGGGGAGTTGGGTACGGGTGTTCTGGGGGAGATTTACTAAATTTTGAAAATTTCGCAAATCGGCTGGTTTTCGCAAACCGGTTCCCTTCGCCTCCGCCATCTGCTTCTTCAAATCAATGGAACGCAAGGTCTTTTGAAAAAATGTTTTATCCACACTCTTAAAATCCCGAATGCCCGCCAGCAGGATATCCGCTTGTGACTTTATCCGTACCAGCAAATGGAAATGATTACTCAGAAGGCAATACGCAAAAGTATCCCAATAATCTTTCATATACTCCGCGTATTTTTTTAAAAAATGGCGATAGTTCTTTTCTTGATAAAAGATGGGGATGCCGTCATTGCCCCGGTTGTAGATGTGGAAAAAGGATTCGGGTTTCAAGGATAAAGTCATGTCAGCCGTAGCAGCCATTGTTTGCAGGTTTTTTCCCAAAAGATTTGCGAAACTTTCAAAGATTTGCGAAATTTCCCAAATTTAGTAAATCTCCCTTCGCACCCGCCTTTCTAAAAAGCACCGGATTTACCTTCCTGAGACACCGAAGCTCTTTCAATCCGGAGACCTCTAAGATTTACCAAATCTGCCAGATTTTGCAAATCAGTTTTTTTCCCCCCAAAGATTTGCGAAATTTTTCAAAGATTTGCGAAACTTTCAAAGATTTGCGAAATTTCCCAAATTTAGTAAATCTCCCTTCGCACCCGCCTTTCTAAAAAGCACCGGATTTACCTTCCTGAGACACGGTAGTTCTTTCAATCTAGAGACATGAAAGATTTACCAAATCTGCCAGATTTTGCAAATCTCCCTGCCCTCCGGGGTGTGCTGCGGATAGACCACCGGGCAGGTTTTCCGTGGCAGCGCGGAGGTCGGGGAGGAGGTAGGGTTGCATTTTAGAATATCAAAAGGTAATCGTAAGTTTATCAAAGAAAATTATCATCCATATTTGTTTTCTTGGAAAAAAAAAGCCCTTTCTCCTTAGTATAAACACCCTTGTAAGTGCAAAGCACATTTTGAGTATCTTCCTTTAAAACTATTTTCCTGTTTTGGTCTATCTTAAAAAGTTTAATTCCTTGTTGTACTAAATAAATCGGCAAATTCACAGCCTTTTCATTTTTAAAAGCTTGCCAATCCATATAATTATTGAAATAAGGATTTTCAGGAAACTCGGTCAAAACAGAAATATTGTTATCAATATCCCTGCTTTTCCAAAAAACGGTTTCTGTATCATCTAACTCACTAATGGCTTTTGGTAAAATGACCCAATTGTATGCAAAATTTTCTTTCAAGAGTTTTGCATTCTCTTTTGCTCGAAGAGTAAAATCTTCCAATTTTTCATAAACGTCATTAATAAAATTCACAAAATCATTTGCTGAATATTTTTTCAATTGCAATGATTTGATGGTCTTATTTAAAGAAGGGCTAATCTTCCATGCTTTTAATCGTCTATCAAAACTTCCATAAGGTGCTGGATAAACCGCCCCTTTTTGTTGAGGAATTAGAATGTACAAGGCTCCAATTTTTTCTTTATCAAATCTGCACAATCGTCCGGCACGCTGTACTAATCTATCAATCGGGCAAATGTCGCTAATCATTAAATCTGCACTAATATTGATACTCATTTCTCCAATTTGGGTTAGAATAGCCACGCCATTTGCTGTTCCTTTTTTCCATGCCTCATGCCCCAAATTTTCTAATAATATTCTTTCTTTTTCTAATTTATCAGGTTCTGTAAAACGACTGTGATAAAGCATTGGTTCTAACTTCGTATTGGCTTTGAACCAATCATAAAACTCAACTGCCTTTGCTACCGTGTTGGCATAAATGATAGCAGATTGTTGAACACACTTCATTAAAAGTTCTGAAATATCGTTTACCTTTTCGTAATGCTGTTTTGATTTGACTTCGCATCTTGGTCGTTCATTATCTGATGTATCTTCCTTAATTTCGCTTACTTTAAAACCTGTTGTTTGATACATTTTTAATGAAGATTGGGGTAACGAAGCACTCATAATCATTACAGGTACTTTCCATTCATTCAATGCTGCCAACAATACTAAAATATTGGCTTGGGTAAAATCATCGTAAAAATCAGCTTCGTCAATCACAACACAACTATTGGCTAAATTAAAAGCAATTGCATGGTGGTCCTCACGAGATAAAGTAAGGCATATTAATAAATGGTCTATGGTGCAAACAGTAATGGGTGTTTGAAGCCGTCGAGCAAACTCGTGAGTCATTTTGGCTTTGTGCCTTGCTGCCTTACTTTCCTTTGCTTTTTCGTGGAAATTTTTGAACCATGCGCTTGAATGATAAAGCCCTGTATCCGAAAGGGAATCGGCAACACTTATTGCCAAAGCATTTGAAGTGAACCGTGTTGGCATTGCAATTATTAAACGGTCGGCAAGTTTATTATCAATTTGTTTTTTCGCCCAAAGTAAAGCGGCATCTGTTTTTCCTGCCCCTGTCGGTGCTCTCAACAATAGTAAATCGTCTTTCCAATTATTTTCTGCAATTTGCTGAACAGGTTTTTTTGTAGAATGGAGAAACTCATATTCGAACGGAACATAATCAGGAATAAAAGCCTCATTTTCTGCTATACTTGCCCGGTGGTCAGCTAATTGGAGTAGTCCTCGAATACCTGCAAATTCGTAATGTCTTTTGAGGACTTCCTTAAAACGAAAAGCAGCATTTAGGATATAATCATTATTTAAAGTTTCAAACTCCTCCCAAAGCAATTTTCCTTTAGCGCCAATGTTTGGATTTTTCGTCCATTTTTCCTCATGGTATCTGGACAACTTACCATGATGCGCTCCTATAGCAACTTGAATAGGAAGTGGCAAATTTTTTTGATGTCGAATAACAGAATCTATTTCATGCCGGACATTGGCTTGCATTAAATGCTTTCCAGTGTTTTTAACTGCCTTCGCAAAATCCTTGAAAGTGCCACCATTCACTTGCTGCCAATCCAAAAAAATCTGATAGTCTTTTTGACATGCTGCTTGCCATTGCTTATGTTTCTTTCCTTCATCGTGGAATTTACAAGCTCCTTCCAACCGCTTCGCCAAATTCCGCCCTGTCAATGATTGATATTTTTCAATGACAAAAGGATAACTTTCAATAATTTTTTGACCTTCTGATACCACGTTATCAACGTGCTTTTTGAGAGTGATTCCCGATGATTTGGCTAAGTTTTCCATTGTAAATTAATTGCCAAATGCTTGTGCAAAAGTCATTACATTCTCGTCACCTTCACTTGGGTCGTATAAGGAGGATTTTTCAAAAAACTCAAAAGCATCTTTATAGGCTTGGAAAACGCTCCTACTACCGTGGGTGTCATCTCCAAGAAAGTATTGGGCATTCCTCTTTTCTAATTCGCCAAGGATATTATCTTTTTCAATGTCATTAGCTGTGAAATACCTTGTTGCTTTTCTGCTCAATTTGGAATCAAATACAATCAAAACCTTTTGTGGCTCCCCACTTATTGCGTTTCTTGCTTGATTGGCGTAATCATTCATGGAGCGAGTTGCTTCCATGAATAGTTTTGCCCTACGACGCCTTTCATCTTCTATTGTGTGTTTGAAGAATTTTGTTTGGATATGAAATTCATTTTCATATTCAAAGGCTTTAGAAATACCTAATGTGGTTAAGTCCAAAAAGAAATTCATGTGCATTTCATCATATTCACTAAACTCTCTTGTAGCAAGAGCCTGTTTTTTGTCAGATTCTCCAGGGTTTTGTTTTAGTCGAATTAGTAAATCCCGTCCAACCTCACTTGGCTTAAGGGCAACCGCCGGAGTTACTGTAAGTGGTGCCGTTCTACGACCGGAGTAATCACCTTTTGAAGGGTGCATAAACCCACCCATATCCGCACGAATATCGGCTTCGATTTTGTTGCTTACTCCGTCGCCATTTGATACAAAAGTGTTACCTTTATTTGCATCATCTCTATTTAAGCGGTCAATTGCACTAAATAAAACATGACGCTGCATCTGTCCGGAAACATAGACTTTACCATCGGGTCGTCTTTTAATCGAAGATGCGTTACCCAAAAGTTTTTCACCGCCGTTTGCAATATGATTTTCAAAAACAGCAATGCTTGAAATTAGAATACCTTTGATTTCCATGATATAAATAGTTTTAAAATGTTAACGAATAATATTTAACCTTCTGAATATTCAGATGAATCTTCACTTGTTCCATCCAATTCATCAGAATCTTCATTAGGGGGAGTAGCAGGTTTTTCGTACTTGCTTCGAAGCCTTGAAAATGCCATCAATAAGTTTTTTGCATTGTCCAAAGGCAATTCGCTCGAACAAGTTTTTTCAATAAATAAAGTGGCTTCGGGTGGTGCATCCATTTGAGAAAGCCGACCTCCTCTTGTTACAACTTGTGCAATCAAGGCATCTCCTGACTTAGCAGAAAAAGCAGAACTTTCAATTTCCAACAAGACTTTTGCCTTTGCTTTTTTAAATTCCTCGCTCTTGGTATTGCTGTTTTCTGCTTTAGCTGCGAGGTACGCTACATAGTTGAGCCAACGTCCCAACTCTTTGGCAGACTTAACAATGTCTTCGTTAATTTTTTCCATTTTTGTAAAATAAGTGGTGAATAAAATATGAAGTGGATTTGGGTATTCAGCACGAAAAGCCAAAAAGTCTTTTAGTGCTGGTCTGTTGAATAGTTGCAGAAATCGGCTGGCAAACAGGTCGAAACTTTGATATTCATTTTTGTTTTTGCTCCGACTTTCTGCATTGAACAGTTTTGTAAAATACATAGAGTCAATTATGGTATTTAGCTTGTCTTCTTTTGCTAAATCAATTACATGATGGTTGTATGTGAACGTCTTTGCATTTCCATAACTCACCATATATATCGGTACATTAGCCAAACTATCAAGAACCGCTTCCCCCTCCGACCATCTATTTGCCTTTTTGGACCATTCACCAATTGCTCCTAAAAGTGCAATACTTCCCAAAGCACTACTTCGAGGTGGATTTGGGAAATTGCCGTTAAAAATTTTTGGTCGCCAGGGTTTAAAAACTTCTTTAGCATTTGCACCTTTTCCAACCGTTTCAGAAAAAACGCTTCCTTGCATTAAATCTTTAGCGGTATCAGATCTGACCATCATTTTAAAAAGAGCCACAAACTTTATCATTTTATCAAGAGTCAAATCAGGAATGATAGTGGTATTTTTTCTACTCCATTTTCCTTTTTCAAATTTTTTATAAGTGAGACAAGGCTTGTAAGGTGTAGTATTTGTAATTGCTGCACATCCTACTTCTCGAATTGATGACTTTGGCGGAATTTGGCTTTTCTTACCATTATTAAATTTAGAAGAAACAGCGGCAACACTCATGGTAAGGTTTTCATTGCTATTTTTATTGCTTTTCAGTTTTTCTATCAAAGATGAGACTCCATTCCAAGTTTTACCTGCTTGTTTATCGGTCGTAATAATATTAGGAGATAAAAATATTCCTTCATCAGTTTTTCCTCTGGTTTGAAAAATTTTGTTTTTTTCTATAAAATCATAGCTCATGAAGTTGAATTTAACTTTATCAACTCCTTCATAAGGTTCAGCAGGTTTTACTCTAAAGTGATTTAACCCCCAAATTAATGCAGTTTGTAATTGATTATGAGCAACCTCATCAGGATTTTGTAAATTATTAGCTTCCATAACTAAAGCTAATCCGTAGCGACTATAGGGATGTGAAAATTCCATTGTTTACAATTCTTTAATTGATAAATCTACCCACCCTTCGTTTGTACCGAGATAGGCTATATTATTTTCTTGAAAAGTAAATTGAAGAGCCTTTAACAAGTATGAACTAATTGATATTTTAATTTGATAAGCTCCATCCAAAACGATGAATTCACGAGGTGTAGGTGATGTATAATACATAGGAAAATCACTCAAATTTTTCTTTAAAAAATCTCCATAATCTTTATCACTAACTTTTCCTTTGTCATCTGTCTGCAGGTTTCTTTTTTGTTTAATCATGTGCCAACTTAGATTAGGCGAGCCTTTTAAATGTCGTGAATCATCATGCTTTAATTGTTGCTTCCATAGATCATCATATCGAGTTGTAATTGCAGGAATAAGCGGCAATTCAATATCAAAAAGATGACCTAATAAAGAGGTGTAACCAACAGCCGATTTAGTTTTTTCAAAATCGCTTATTTTATAAGTCTTTTTATAGATTTGGGTCATCTTTTTTAAAATTGCTCTTCGTTCTCCCATTCCAATATGCCAACCCATAACATTTTCAAACATTCCACATAAATTAGGTTTTGTTGGAGCATTTTGACTTTTGTAATAAGAACCAGGCAAAGTACTAACAATTGATAATGGAGCTAATGGCTCTATTGTTAAAATTGCTTGTTTATTTTTTATAGGCTCACTGAATAGTATTGAGATATCTGTTATCATTTTTGTTCTTATTTTCATTTATTGAACTGATTTTCAAATGTTTGACTTTCAATCGCACCAGACTGGAATTGAAATATCAAATTCGTATCTTTGGATTCAGAGTGTAAGTTGTTCCGGTTTCATAAACTCGCATACTGTGGGGGTTGCCAGTATTGGCAC
>CAZJYF010000191.1:0-7301 GCA_964549665.1 uncultured Saprospiraceae bacterium | reverse complement strand
ATCTTCAAATTCTCTTTTTTTTTCAAGCAGCAGACGGCCTAGGGTACTCTCACGAGTGTCTGGAGTTCAGACGTGTGCTCTTCAGATCTATTGCAGTCATTTTGTTTGTGTCTTTCAGTTCTTTGGTTATTGCCCAGACTGATCTTTTTTCTCTTGCCGAGGGGAATTCCAATATCATTCCTGCTGAGTTGAACGGGCTTCCTGTGCCTGCATACGAATATTCCATAACCGGGTATTCCAATTCGACAAAAACTACAATCGATCTTGAAGCTATAATGGTCGACGTAGGGTCTAAAAATCACCTAGGATTTAAAATGTTTGGCTCCCAAAAATACATGAGAGTGGCCGGGAAAACTTCTATCGTAATAGTTAGGGAAGGTCAACCTTACTTTATTTTGAGGATGGGCCCCGGCGATGTTGAAATTGAACCCCGCAAATGGGTTACGTTGCACAGAATGGACATAATAAAAGGGAGTAGAAGGGTTGTTTTAAGTTCTGGCAATTGGAAAGGTGAAGAAAAATCAGAAGGCTACGCTAAACAAATCCTGTTGAAAATCCAGCGGCTTGACCCGGAGTACCCGGTATTTCTTGTCCAACCAATAACCTTTCTCGAGGAGGGGGAATATGCTTTTTTAGTAGATGAGCCAACGGAATATTCGAGTAAAGGAGAGAAAATAATGGATTCGTCTTCTAGTATGATCTATGCTTTTTCCCGGCGCTAATCCTTGTGATTTTGATAGGTGACTCTTTGGGTGCGGAATGTTCCTTTCCATTTAGATTGCAATAGTTTGGATTTCTAAAATGGGGTATTTGTTCATGAGAACGAAAACCCCTTCACATCCGACAACATTGTCAGATAATTCATCAAAACAAAACTAAAGCATGAATCTCGTCAATTTTGAATTTGATCCAAGCGAAAAGTTTGAGCCTTCACAAGCCACCAAAAAGGCGGGTCTTGCAACCCACAAATCCCAGGATCAATATGCCGGTGTGACATTGCCCGGATTCTTCGAGACTACCGGGTATTCCTGGCAGTTGATTGGTTTTTTTTGCATTTTCTTACTTGAAGGGGCAGCTACATTTTGGAGTTACTCAGAAGGTGCCAGCGTACAGATCATAATCGGATTGATTTTATTAGATGTGGTTCTAGCAATAGGTTCCCACTGGCAGCATCAGGATATTGTCATTTATCGTAACCAATTGATTTTTGAAAAAGGTGCATTTCATAAAAAAATAGCCGGCAAACTAAACAAAGCCCTTGCATGGTGCAATTTTTTTTACTTTCTCATCATATCTTCTGCCGTGACCAAATTTTGGTTCTTTTTCATGATTTATATGTTTTTCGATGCCACGGCCCTGCTAATAGCTTTCTTTTATTTGTTAGGAGGGGTGTTGCATATTTTATGCACAGGCTATGCTCTTTTCACTACCCGATTCAAAATAGCAATTGGCAAGGAACATAAAAAATATATCCAATCCGTAGCAGAGCAGTTCCGGTTTACTCCTCTTGAACAGGAAATTGATTCCGGTGGTATGGACCTGACTCCTGTTACTGTTGGTTTACACGAAATAGTGGAAAAAGAAGGCAAGTTTTTCTTTCGGACAAATGGGATTCTCAATGATCGGGAGTTGGGCAACTTTATTGCCCATCAAAGCAATGACCATCAACGTAGAATTGTAGCAGTGGAAGGGATAAGACACCAATACAACATCTATGGCATGGAGCCTGGGCAGATTATTGAAGAAGACTAGCTGATTGTTGACGGAAAGGTTGACCACTACAATTTGACAGGACATTTTCCATCAAAAACTATTATTTATGAAAACCATAAAATTTACCTTAATCTCCCCGTGGTTACTGGGATTCCTTGTTCTTTTTTCGCTCCTATGGTGTGGATGCGCAGATAAGCCAATAGAGCCTTTTGATTTAATAATTGTTATCTCCGATAAAATCGGAGATAACAATAACAGCCCTATTCCCAACACCTTGATTCAATTAACATATCCTTTGGAGGTTTGTGAAAAGGTGAATTATTTGCCCCAAACTAAGGTGATTCGCCTAAACACCCAAAGGGCAGAAATGCCTCTCCTTGTAGATTTAAAATCATTCGCTGGACGCAAAAACAATACTCGGTTTATAACGCGGAAGTTGAAAACCGCGTTAGAGAAAAAATCGATTGGAACTGTTTTTTCAGTGCCCAATCCAAAGGGATACAATGCTAACGGGGAATTATTGGCATTCCTCCGAACAAAGGGGAAAAGGGCAACGATACTCTACTTTGCTGACAATGGTTATGAAGAAGAAGATTATGAGGGGAATAAAGTGTTTTTTGACTTGGATTCTTTGCGAAAGGTGATCAATGAACCCCTCTGTGATGGCCAGAAGAAATCATTCATAATTGTTTACAATCCTCCTGAATATCCTGTCCGTGTTATTGTCCCACCTGTCGAAGAGGGTGAAACTGTAGTCCTGCCCGAAACCAGGGTATTGAAAGCCGCCCTCCTAAAATTAGGTTCCAATGACTTTTCTCCCGCCAAACGCAGGGCAATGGTTGAACCGACCTACTCTCAATTTTTCACTGACAGAGCTATAATAAAAGAAATCGGGGCTAACGGAACGGTCGTAGATATTGTGAATGCTCGAAAATATCTGCTTTATCTGGCCTCCATTCGGACTTTGGAGGACTTGATTATCAAAGGGAAAAAGCAAGATATTTCCAATGGAAAATATTGGGAGGTAGAATTATACGAAAAACATCAAATCAGCATTCAATGAGGAATTATTTGCTAAAAGCCTACTTGGTTTTGGGACTGTTTGTATTGTTCGCACCGGGCAATTCATTTTCACAGGAACAACTAACGGAACAGCAATTGGACGATTTCGCTCAAAAAGCCAAGCTCAAGATGCTTACCCTCACCGGCTATTTGGCTAGTATTGGCAACAGGGAGACACCGGTTGAAATCAGGGATGAATATATCGAACTGGCCGTTGGACTTTTTCGTAAAGGGGCACTTATGGAAGTATCAAACGTAAATTCCGGCAAGAAATGGACTACTCCGATGCTCATCTATTTGCAACGCATCAAACGCTTCAAATACGACGTGGTTATTATCGAATACGAAGCCTTTAGATTGACAACTTTCATGAAGGTGAGAAACCCCGAAGATGGTTCTGTTAGATATGTGGCAACAGCCACTGTAACGCAGAAATTCTGTGGTAAATTTCGTAAGGCGGATATCGCTAAACGAAAAGAAGAAGAATGCAGCTACAAGGATACCACTAAGAAAAGCATAGAAGTAGAATTGCGCCAGGTAAAAGATTATTTTGGAAAACGTTGGGTGGTTCTGTTCGGTGATGTGACCGTCAATGAAACGAAGCGATAATTTATTTTATGATGAAAGAACCACTAAAATTCGTAGGCTTGATAGTTCTGGGTTTGAACGTTTGGATGTCCTGCAAACAGCCTGTCACCAATGAGGAGAGGGTTGAACAACCGGTTTTGGTGACCGATAGTCTAATTATTGCTAATCCTGTTGCAAAAGCCTTTTCACCGGAATTTACAATTGACCACCTCGAGCAATTTTTCCGGGTGTTCAATTTCGACGAAGATTTGTATGGCAACAAGTTGTTGGATACGACACCCGATGCTCAAATAAGTAATTTAAAAGGACTTTTTTCAGAACAATTTTTTGAAATAAACGAAGAAAAATTAGCTCAAAAGTTTATTCAGTTTTTGACGAGTTTACAACCACCGTTCAACCTGAATTTTTCAGATAAACGTTGGTTCGCAAAGGTTCAGTGTCAATCTGAATATCAGGGACATCCCGCCACTACTTTTTTGAGTCTCCGATTCCAATTTAATCCCGATGGCACTTCCGAATGGGTTTTGGTAGGTGCAGGAGGGGAAGGATTCGATTTATCACTTACCAATCGAGGTTCAAAAGTGTTGCGCCCCAATGCACACGAGTTGAATTTTCTACGATTAGTGAAAGGTATGGAGGACGGGGAAAACGCCATTGATTTGTCCTATACCGACTATCACATCGATTACCTCAGTGTTTTGTTTTATCTGTTGAAAAACAACCAACTCCATATTAAGCAGGTAGAAAACATCCAACTTTTTTTTCTCCAAATCCCAGACTGGACTTTGGTGGTTCAAAAAGATTCAAAAAAGAATAGTTGGCTGATATCCGAATTGTCGGTAATGAACGATACCCTGAAAAATGCTCTTCTCACAAATCAATTGCACATTACAGACCCCCATTTTTTATACGATTTACCACTTCAAAATACAGTTTCCGCCATTCAACAACCTATTGATAAACAAACAGTTGATGAAAAAAAATTGATAGCAGTAGCCAATGCCTATTGTCAGGGGGTCGAGGAATTAACAGGCAGCACAAGGGAGACAAATGCCGGAAGGGTGGCTAATCTTCTTGAATTGTTTGTGAACAAGGAGGTTCGGGTAGTGGATGATTTGGGTGTTTCACCAAATCCAAACCCGAGGTTGATGACTATCAACCGGTATTTAGAACAATTGCTTAAAAGTCGTTTGGGAAACAGCGTTTTTATAAAATATCAGCCTTCCCATCAAGTGCGAATGGAGGTAAAAGAAGGAATTACTTACGGTATTGTAGAAGTTCAAAAAGAGATAAAAACCGAACAGCAAACACGCATTTTAATTCGCTCGATTGCCATTGACCCTATCCGCATGAAAGTATCTGGAATTTTCGATTCACTTAATCAGCCCGAAAAATGAATAAAAAACTGTTACAAATAATTCTTGCGATAGTGTTTTTGGGATTTCCTGGCAAATATACCGGCGGGCTGACAACAGAAGACAAACCTCGGGAATATTCCTACCATGAGGAGGTAAAGAAATTGGTGGATTTGTATGTGGAAACGTTTATCAATTTTGCTTACAGCCCTAACCGTAGAGACGCGGATTTATACAGACTGGAATTAGGGGAAACCTTCGAAGGACTGAATAACCTTCGTTGTAATGACCTGCCTCAGGATTTTATGCCGGCTGACTATTTACGAAACAGTGTCGAGTTTGAGGATTATCTGACTTTTATTACCTCTTTTTTCTATAACAAGTTAAAGGTCAGTTTTGGCAAACCCTCAATTTCGGATTGCATTGATAATAATCGTGGGGTGCAATATGTGACGGTAAGCATATCAAAGACCTTCCGCTATAAAAAACAATCGAGGACCGTACAGAATATTTGGAAAGTGAATATTAGCCGAACCCCTCCTAAAATTAACGTGATAGGCTTCCCGGACGAATTTCAAAATGAGGACTGTGCAATTGATAATCTTGGTGAAAAAAATGAGAAGCCTGCCGCTAATCAAATGGATTATTATGCCGAATTTAAAGATAAAGGTGACTTTGCCTTTGAAATGCACAATTATGTCACCGCTCAATTATTCTACAAAAAAGCACTTTTCTATCGGAAGAATGATACTTATTTAAAAACCCGCCTCGCTGAATCGTCCAACTTTATTTCTAAGATAGCCTACCGGAAGCGTGCAGATGAATTCTTCTCCCGCAAGCAGTTCCAAAACGCCAAAGAATACTACCAAAAAGCGTTGAAAATAACTCCCGACGATAGTAGCCTCCAAGAGCTTATTGGAAAATGTCACTTCCAAATCAGGGAGGAAAATTACCATTATTATATAAATCAAGCAGACAAAAGTTTCGACAAACAATACTTTGGCAAGGCGCAAACTTTATACGCAAGGTCCTTAGAATATCGCCCCAACGATTCCTACGCTAGAGATAAAATAATTGAATGTCGTCGCCTTGTTCGTCTGTCCGACCGCAACGCCGCAAAGACCGAAATCAAGAGGGCCAAAAGATTATTGGCTACCAAAGGTAAGAAAGCATTTCCCGAGGCCTTCCGGATTTTTGATGACTTCAAAGACAGCGATTTTTTGGATGCAGACGCTTATTACCTCATGGCTCGGATTATGGACGGATGCTACGGCAATGTCAAAAAAAAGATGCGATATGATTCCCGAAACTGCTGTACCCTGGCAAGATTGTATTGTCTGAAATCCAAGCAAATGGGAAGTGAGAAAGCAGAAGAAATGTGGTCGGAGCATTTTAATAAAAAGTCGAGGAATTGCAAATGATAATTTCAATTGAAACATTACAAAAAGCTGACTTATGAAATTAAAAAGTTTACTAATCCCGTGCATCTGTTTGTCTTTGTCAATTCCGAGTTGGGGACAGGACATCAAATTTCCGCCTAAGTTTCTTACTTTTCGCAACGCACGAATTTCCCTTGGGTTGGGCGTAGAACTTGGATTGGCGGGAGACGGCTATCATTTCCTTGGACAACCCGATGATTTAGAAATATCCTTTGTTGACAAAACGCCTTTTGTCGGGTTAAATCTTGCCTTCGACATTTATGCACCGAACTCTATTTTGGGGCTTTATACGGAAGTCAACTACGGCATATCCGAGTTCAGCATAGGAAGAAATGGTTTGTTTGATGATATCCGTATTTCGCAAATTGAGGTCCCCGTTTTTTTAAAGTTCAGATTTGGTGCCATAGATAGTAGGAGTCATTTTCTCTTACTAATGGGAGGTTCTTATTCGGTTCCAATCAAGTTGGAAAATGGAAATGGGTTTGGGTTTTTAAAGGATAAAAAAGAAAAGTTGAACAATTTTCTTGGAATTGGAGGAATGCTCGGTTACGAACTATCATTGGGAGGAGATGATTCAAAAGATACAAAGCAGCCTAAATCTGAATTAGACAAAATGAGGATAATTCTTTTTGTTCGACCTAATTATAAACTCGACAACCTCTTCAATACAGAACACCCGGAACAAATATTGTCGAGTGTTCCAAATAATCAACTGGATTTCAAAGATTTGACCATTAGCGTTGGCATTAAAGTGTTTATTCGTCTGGGTGTATTGGGCAAGTTTGTTCTCTCAAACCTTATTGAGGATTCGAAAGGTTCGACTTCTCCCTGGCGGTCTAATTAGAATATCTTGGCATAACCTAAAATGGAAAAATCCCTCTAACTCCACGCAGGTGGAGTTAGAGTTCCTGGTGAAAATAATTGTTGTAAAAAAAACAGTTCAAGCATGTGAGTTTTTTTTAAATCAAAATAATGGTAAAAAATTCCTAATCGACGGTTTACCAAATCCAAAATGATTGCTGACAAACAACTGAATGCAATTGCTAAATTTTTTTTTCTTGATTTGGAACACCTGCCCTGAACCTAAAATTTGATGCAAGCCTCAATGCTACATCAATGAAAAGTAAAAATGAAAAAACTGGTC
>CAZJYF010000190.1:0-7371 GCA_964549665.1 uncultured Saprospiraceae bacterium | reverse complement strand
AAGTGAGCAAAGACAACGAAAACATTGAATAGAATGACGTGACCATCGTGGGAGATTCTGAATTGGCGGCAACGGTGGCACAGGATGCCAGTTTTTTATTCGGCAATAATGTTTTCAATTTTATTCAATTAATCATAAAAGACGGTGCCTTGCACATTGACTTGGACAATGTAATTGTGGAAGGTGCGTACTTCACCGCTGAAAAAGAAGCAGCGGTTAAGTAATTGACTATTCCCAACGGGCAAATTGCGCTTGTTGAAAATCGCCAACCGAAAATAGCATTCGAACCATGGAGACGCTGTATCAATTTTTCGACTCTGAATCAAACCTCAACCTGATTTACCTTCTCATTTTTACCGTCATTCTCGGTTTCGAGATTATCACCAAAGTCCCAACCGTTTTGCACACGCCCCTCATGTCGGGTGCCAATGCGATTAGTGGGGTGGTTATTATTGGCGCGATCCTACTCATTAGAGAAGCCGCCCCGGATGATTATCTGACCTTGGGCTTGGGAATGTTTGGCGTCGCTTTGGGAATGACGAATGTCGTTGGAGGTTTTGTAGTGACCGACCGCATGCTGGAAATGTTCAAAAAGAAGAAAAAATAGAAGCATACTTTAGTCTGTTCAAAGGTCTGCGTTTGGGGTGCAGACGTGCTCTGATAATCAATAAGTTGCGAACTAACCAATGCAGTCAATTGAACATATCCCGAAAACTGTAATTTTCAACTGAAAGTCGTAATTCCTAAATCGCAAATAAAAAATGGTTTTTAATTTTTACATCAACCTCAGTTTTTTAATCGGTGCAATCGGATTCGTTTGGGGGCTTCGCCTGTTAAGTTCGCCGGATACGGCCCGAAAAGGAAATATCTTGGCAGGCATTGGAATGGTGTTGGCAATTATTGCCACCATGCTGTACCATTTTGCCGATAGTGCAGGCAATGTGCGGCACGTTCCAAATAATTATCTTTGGATTTTTGGCGGCATGTTGATAGGAGGTGTTATTGGACAGGTATCCGCCAAGCGGATTAAAATGACGGCTATGCCGCAGATGGTTTCCGTATTTAACGGTTTAGGAGGCGCTTGTGCTGTCGTGTTAGCAATGGCGGAATTGATTCATTTCTACGACGGTAGTAAGCAAATGACCGGAGGGGGGATTGTGATAACATTGCTCGCTTTGGTGATTGGAGGGGTTGCTTTTACGGGGAGTATGCTGGCTTTTATGAAATTGGAAGGACTCATTTCAGACAGCACCTTCAAAATACCAAAACCCCATATCCTGAACTTTATTCTTCTGATTGCTACTCTCGTGTTGGGCGGCTACATTTACATGGAAGGTCAGAACACGGGATTTGTAATTGCCTTGGCGGTAATGGCTTTGGCCTTGATTTACGGAGTGACCTTTGTCGCCCCTATCGGGGGGGCGGACATGCCGGTAGTCATCTCTTTATTGAATTCTTTTTCTGGGCTTTCGGCGGCTTCTGCCGGACTTATTTATGGAAGTAAAATAATGATTGTGGGCGGAATCCTCGTCGGGGCTTCCGGCACTATACTGACTGTGCTGATGTGTTCGGCTATGAATCGTTCTTTGTTAAATGTATTGGTTGGTGGGTTTGGTAGCGCAAGTGGTGCCGGTGCCGCAAAAGGTGATGGTACGGCACAAATAGCAAAAGAAGTGACCCTCAACGACGCGGCTATTCAACTCTATTATTCACAAGCCGTCATGTTCGTTCCGGGATACGGTTTAGCGGTAGCGCAAGCACAAAAGGTCGTCAAAGAGGTGGAAGACATTCTCGAAGCCAATGGGGTTTCTGTTAAATACGCCATCCATCCCGTTGCGGGCCGGATGCCGGGGCATATGAACGTGCTGTTGGCGGAAGCCGATGTGCCGTATCCAAAATTACTCGATTTGGATGATGCCAATGCAGCCCTGAAAAATACAGATATTGTCGTGGTGGTTGGAGCGAATGATGTGGTCAATCCGGCGGCGGAAGATGACCCCGGCAGTCCCATTTATGGGATGCCGATATTAAAAGTTTTAGATGCTAAGCACGTCATCGTGTTGAAGAGAAGTATGCGACCCGGCTATGCGGGCATCCAAAACCAATTGTTTTTCCACGAAAAAACAAAGATGCTCTTCGGAGATGCCAAGGACACCCTGACTTCTTTGGTAGGAGAATTGAAGAGTTTGTAGGTTTAAAATTTTACATCCTCCATCTCATCTCCTTTTGCGAACATTAAAAATCCCTCTTTTCCATTGGGGCCTTTGATCCTGACGATATTTTTTTGGTCATCGAAAATATCTAATAATACTTTATTAGCGACTTGGAGGGAGTTGAATTTTTCGACATTCGACACTTCCATGTAACACCAAACTCCTGCAAGGTCGTCGGATATTTCTTTTCCAATCCATTGAAAATCAACTGGCTGCCGATTGATTTCTACCTTAAATTTTTCCTTCAAATACTTGAACAGGTATTCTTCGGACTTTGGGTTTTCTTTTGCGGTGCAAAGATGTAAATTTGTTGCCCCCAGGTTTTCAAGAGCAATTTCCAAATCATCTATGAAGATATGTAGACTGATTTGAAGACTTTTTTCCTGCACCTGGTATTCTATCAAGCATTTGCTGACGTGGAATTTGTGATTGCCCGAATTGATTTTTTCTCCCGAAAAAATGAAAAGGCTCAGAAGGGAAAACCCTGCAATTTTTAAATTTGTTGTAACCATCCGAACTTTGGTAGATTTTGCCGATTATCTTTCCGACCCTAAGCAGGCCTTTTATTTTGATAAACGAAAATGAATAAAGGATTTTAAAATGTCGATGGATAAATTTACCATATTTCACGCCTTTGTGAAGTTTTTTATTGTTTTCTCCATCATCTTGCTATAAAGTCTGGTTGTGATTTGTCAACTGTTCCTCTATTGAAAACTTGACGAAAATTAAAAAAATGATGTTGATAACTGAAAAGAATTATATTTCTATTTTTTGAAATCTTTCTTCAAGAGCCTGGTCGTCAATGAAATGTAATAAAATCATGAAAGACAAGCGATGGATTTGGATTGGGTTAGGCCTTTTTGCCCTCTTCCTTAGACGTGTTTTGACTCCTGAAATGATTGAGCACTATTATAGCCGAAGTCTTTTTTTGATTATCAGGCGCACCTTAGACGCCTTCACGGGGATACTTCCGGTCGCTTCTATTTATTTTCTGATTATTATTTTGCTTGGGGTTCTTCTTTTTCACGGGTATCGTTTTTATAAAAGCGAAACAAGCTTGGCAACGAAAATTGGTAATTCCCTATTTTCATGGCTTTCTTTTAGTGGAGGGGTGGTGTTTTTTTTTCTTCTTCTGTGGGGGTACAATTATGGAAGAATTCCTTTGGAGCAGCAATTAGGCCTTGGGGTTAAGCCACTTACACTAGAAGAATTAAAAGAAGAGCTCGATACCACTACTGCCATCCTTTCAACTTTACGACCCAATTTGCCAGGTGTTGCCGACAAAGCGATCTCTGCTGATTTTTTGCCGCCGCATTTGGAAAAATCATTGCGGGCGGAACTAAAGCGTTTGCTGCGGCAATTGGGTTATCCGGCTGCCGGCAAGGTTCGGGGTAGGTTTTTGTTTCCGAAAGGAATTTTATTGCGTATCAGCACCGCCGGCGTTTATATCCCTTTCACGGGCGAGGCAAATATTGACCCCGGGTTGCATCCCCTCCAACTGCCTTTTGTCATGGCGCACGAAATGGCACATGGCTACGGTTTTGGGGATGAAGGGACTTGCAACTTTCTGGCTTATATCTCTTGCATCCAATCAAAAGACCCTGTGATTCAGTATGTTGGATATTTGAATTATTGGCGATATGTAGCCTCGAATTACAGGATGAGAAAAAGAGCGGATTACCGGAAATTTTATGAAAATGAAATTCCCACCGGCATTAAAAATGACCTGAAAGCCATTTATGAAGAGATGGAAAAGTATCCCGACGTCTTTCCAAAAGTTAGAAATTATGCCTATAACTCCTACCTTAAAGCGCAGGGCATCTCAGAAGGGATGAAGAATTACAGCCGGATTCTGATGTTGGCACATGCTTGGCGCAAACGTTGATATTTTTTGGAGGCGAGGCACCGGTTCCATTGAAATCTGGAATACTATTTTGAATCGGGAATTTGCAGATTATGGATGAGTTCCATCAAAACTGTGTTTAGGTTTTGAATGGCTAAAGACAAATTCCAATTGTCTTTATTTCTCGGTTCGACATGGTTGGAAATAGCCCGGATTCCCAGGAAATTAACCCCTTCCATTTTGCAAACCAGAAAAAAAGCTGCGCCCTCCATCGTTTCAATATCGGCATCGTATTTTTTGCGGATGGCCTCGATGCTTGTTTGACAGCCATGTACCTTGTTGACGGTCAAACCTTTAACACTTGGAAGGAAGGTAATCTCCTGTGCAATCGGATGGACCAATTTTCCGCCCTGAAAGGGAGGGGACATCGGATCTAATAAGCCCAATTCGTGTATATCCGAAAAGCTGCCGTCCGCTTTTTCCACTCCCAAGTCACCGAACTGTTCTGAAACGACCTGAACTACGGAGCCCAATTTAGTGGTTGGGTCAAAAGCACCGGCAATGCCCGCGTTGATGACTAAATCGAAGGAAACTCGAGCAAGCATTTTCCCCAAAGTATAGGCAGTCAGGGTCATGCCGACCCCAGTGATGAGCAAAGTGATTTTTAAATTATTTTTTTGGTATTGCCCGGGGCTGATTTCCTGAAATTTTTTTGAGAGATAGCCATCCAAAGGAGCTATTTCAAAAGGAGTCGCAGCAACTATTAAAAGGTGCATAAGTGTCTAATTTACAGAGAATAGGTGCATTACAATTTTGGCAACCTGAGCTGAAAAATTTAATGCAGAGCAGACCGGATTGGTAAATTGTCAATTATTTCCGCTTCCTCTTTTACCCACCACCGTAGGCGGGAATAGACTGTTTTTTCGTCGAAATACAGCAAGGCCATTTTCACAAAAAGGTGACCGTGTTTGGCTTCTGATGTCCATAGGTTTTTGTAAAACCGAATCAATTCCGGTTCGCTTTGGGCTTCTGCTACCATTCGAAAGCGCTCCGCTCCTCTGGTTTCAACCACGGAGGCCACCAACAGGCGGTCGAGGAATCGTTCCATCCGCCCGGAATGGCATCGTTTAATCAGCGCTTTTACATAGGGATCTTCTCCGATGGAATGGGTCAATTCAATACCCCTGTCGCTCATCAATTGATAGACTTGCTGAAAATGCTCCAACTCTTCGATGGCTGTTTCAATCAATTCTGGAATTATCTCCACCCGGTTGGGGTATTTGGCTACAAAACTCATTGCCATGGCTGAGGCTTTTCGCTCGCAATCTGCATGGTCTCGCAGAAAAGCATTGAAATCCTTCATCACGGCATCCAACCATTCCTTTTTCGATGCGACTGCAATGTCAATGTTCAATTTCATCTTTGAGGGTTAGTGGTCATTGAAAGTCCTTGGTCAAAACGGTCTATTATAACTCAACGCGCTAAATTTCTTTTGCAAAGAAAGGAAAATTTATAAACAAGCAAGCCCCAAATTGCAAGCATTTGGAGCTTCGTTTTTGTCGTATACACATAAAAAATAAAAAATTAAATTTCCGTGGATGTGGTTTCCGTTTTAAGAATAGCGCCCACGCTTGAAAAAGTAGAAACCACATAAGGTACTACGAAGGTGAGTCCCATTTTAATCATACATTTGACATCGATTTCACCACTTAGAAAAACATCGTAATGGTTGATGATGCATAAAATAGGACCAACGACGGCAGAATATAATATAGCCCGATGGACGACGGAAGGGGAGAGGGCAATTTTTAACCAGTTTGACTCTGACATTATTCTGGGTTTTAATTCGCAAAATTAAAAAATGAATGAGAGTCGGGAGTAATTTCTATTATTTCTTCCTTGAGAGGAGAGCTACAAAGTTACAGTTCCAGCAATAATTCATATTATCTTTGTGCGGACAAATTTGCTCAAATGCTCCCAACACCATGATATTTTTTGAGAATAGGAAGGTTATCTTTCCTTTTTTTACCATTCTCACAAGGTTTTTAGATGGATGTTGAAAAAAATCAATCGGGAAGATTCGCTATGGCTTCTAATTAATTGCTATTTTTAAAATTGAAAAACGGTTCAAAACCGTTTTACCCTTTACTCTTTTCCCCTTTAGACCTTATTGGTTTTATCCATTAATTTGGCTTGTTCTCAAAAAGAAATTTTTGCGACTTACCTGTTTGGCAATCTCACATGGATAAATTATTTCAATTATTTTTAAAACCTGATAGTATGAAAAAATCAATCATTAAAATCTACCTGCTGATAGTGGGTGTTTTTTTATTCTTTTCGCAAAATTCAAGTTTTGCTCAAACCTCCTCAAAAGTTGATCAACTAGCCAATCAGGTGGAGGCGAAGGTCATTGAATGGCGTCATTATTTTCACGAACATCCGGAATTGTCAAACCGGGAGTTCAAGACCGCAAAGAAGGTGGCTGATCATCTCCGAAGTTTAGGTATCGAAGTACAAACGGGAATAGCACACACTGGCGTAAAGGGTGTTTTGCGTGGAGGTAAACCCGGCCCGGTTGTCGCTTTGCGGGCGGATATGGATGGCTTGCCGGTAACAGAACGGGTAGATGTACCCTTTGCTTCAAGCGTCAAATCTTCTTATATGGGGGAGGCTTGTGGGGTTATGCACGCTTGCGGGCACGACACCCATACAGCCATTTTAATGGGGGTAGCCCAAGTTCTTTCAGAGATGAAAGACGACTTGAAAGGGACGGTGGTTTTTATGTTTCAACCTGCCGAGGAAGGCGCTCCTCCCGGCGAAGAAGGGGGCGCAGCCCTGATGGTCCAAGAGGGTATTTTGGATAATCCAAAGGTTGATGTCGCCTTTGGATTGCACATCAAATCCGAATTGGAAGTTGGGAAGATTAACTACAAGCCGGGTGGTTTTATGGCTGCCGCCGACCGGTTCGTCATCAAAGTTCACGGAAAGCAGGCGCATGGCTCCCGTCCGTGGGGAGGTGTTGACCCGATCGTCGTTTCGGCGCAAATCATCATGGGGCTGCAAACCATCGTCAGCAGGCAATCCGAATTGACGAAAGAACCGGTTGTCATCACGGTGGGCATAATTAAAGCCGGCGTTCGCAATAACATTATCCCGGAGGAAGCTCAAATGACCGGAACCATTCGAACCCTCGACACGGCTATGCAGCGCATCGTCCACGAAAAAATTCGATTAACTGCCACAAAAATTGCGGAAAGCGCCGGCGCAACTGCCGATGTGGAAATCGGAATCGGTGCCCCGGTCACTTACAACAAT
>CAZJYF010000189.1:0-7398 GCA_964549665.1 uncultured Saprospiraceae bacterium | reverse complement strand
AATGGCACTATCGCAGCCGAACCTTTCAGTTGTTCAGAACCTCTTAATTTAAAAAGATTTTAGTAATTTGTCTGACCAATTTTTCTTGAAGGTCTTGACTTCCCGGATTGAATTGCCCAAAAACAGATTTTTGGTTCCTAAAAATATTTTCGGTTTTGATGTAAAATTCTGATTATAAATCGCTTATTATTTTTTAAAGCATCACTTGAAATTAAATTTTTGCCAACGTGATTATCCGACGCCTACAATCCCTGAAATTGAAAACGAAGATGCGAATAGTGTTGTTCCTGCTATTTGCAGCCATCACCTTATTGGGGGTATTGGGCAGCTATCATTTGGAGAAAGCAGCGAAAGATTCCGTGTCCATGTTGCACGATAACCATCGAACCATGAATTATACACGGGAGATGTCTTTGGCTTTGAATCACGTTTTTTACGTTGTTTCTCTTCAAAATACCTCCACATTTTGGAGAAGAGTGGAGTTGCGAAAAGCCTTCGGGAAATTTGAACGGTATATGGAATTGCAGTTTCAAAATATAACGGAGGAGGGAGAAAAGAACCTGATGATGCAGTTGCGGAAGGATTACGAAAATTTTAAAGAACGGATAAACTCTTTTCAGGACTCCAAAGATTTCTCCACAAAAATTTATATGCAATCAATCTACATTCAGGGAATTTTGGAAAACGTTTATGATTTAAATAAAAAAGCCATCCTTCAAAGAACCAAACAAGCGGACAAATCAGCCGATGAGGTGACGCTGGTCATGATTATTTTGGGGTTTTTCTTTTTTATTTTTGCTTTGGCAGCGATGCTATATTTCCCACATTACGTTGCAGACCCCATTAATAAACTCACGCAAAGCATCAACCAAATTGCACGCAAGGATTACAGCCAACGACTAAAAATTGACTCAGGTGATGAATTTGGGCAGATGGCGCGTTCATTCAATTTAATGGCTGAAAAATTAGAAGAATACGACAATATCAATGTCCACCAGATTCTAGCCGAGAAAAAGCGCATTGAGACCATCATCAGTGGCATGAATGAAGCGATTATTGGCCTTGATAATCAAAAAATAATTCTATTTGCCAATCCACCTGTGCAAAAATTAGTTGGGATATCGGGTAATCTAATGGTTGGAAAAAATGCAACAGAATTGGCCGCCCAAAACCCATTGCTTAGAACCCTTTTAAAAGATGTATTTGAAAATACGGAAACAAAAAGAAAGTCATATCCGACGATTTCAATTGATAGACAAGGCAAGAGATATTATTACGATAAAGATGTGTTAAAAGTTGAAAACCAGGAAAAAACAAATGGCTCTACGACGGACATCGGATACGTAATCATTTTAAAAAACGTCACCCAACTGAAGGAGAAAGATATGGCGAAAACTAATTTCATGGCGACCCTTTCGCATGAATTGAAGACGCCAATTTCAGCGATAGGCATGAGTTTGGGATTGTTGAAAGACGAGCGCATCGGCGGCTTGAATGAGGAGCAAATTGAGTTGACGGAAACGATAAGGCAGAATGCCACGAGACTGCTGAAAATGATAAACGAAATCCTCGATATTTCCAAAATTGAAACGGGCAATATTCAGATTAATTACGAATATTCCAGGCCGGCTGTCGTCATTGGCAAGGCTTTGGAAAATGTAAAGACCTTTATCGCTGAAAAAAATGTAAAAATTGTCAAATATTTTGATAAAAATATTCAACCTCTGCGAATGGATATTCCCAAAACCACCGGTGTTTTAGTCAATTTTCTGACCAATGCCCTCCGGTACTCCTACGAAAACGGCAAGTTGGAAATCAGCCTAACCCGCCAAAACGGGACGGTTGAATTTTCCGTCAAAGATGAAGGCCCCGGAATACCGGATGAAGATTTGAGAAAAATATTTCAACGCTACCGACGCGCAAAAGACGACAAAACTAAGGGAACGGGCTTGGGTTTGGCAATTTCAAAAGACTTTATCGAAGCACAGGGGGGAAAAATTTGGGTGGAAAGCGAAATTGGAAAAGGAAGCAGATTCTGCTTTGCTTTGCCGTTGAAGTGAGGAAGATTCATTCACTCTCTCACTTCTCTCCCACTCTCCCTCCTCTCTCAGAAGGCAACCGAAGCGACTAACAACACTAATCCTACAAAAATAACGACAACGCCCGCAACTTTTAATAGGATGCCAATAAAGGGGATCAAAACACCAAGGGCGAAAATGAGTCCTCCCAGGAGAAGCACTATCAAGGCTACTCCGAGTGCGTCAATCGTCACGTTAATCCGTTTGCCTTTTTGGGCTCGCTTCTGTTGCCTTTTTTGCATTTTTTTAAAAATCTTTTGAAGCCGGTTGGAGAGCCGTTCCCGTTTTTTTTGCTGCTTTTGAAATTTTTTATTCGATTTGGTATTTCGGGCAACGGCTGACACAAGCTGTTGATTTCCAGTTCGATAAGCAGCATCGGAAGCCGCCGGTATCGATTGGGAAAACAGGAAAAATAAGGCTAGAAAAAAAACGAAGGTAGCATTGAGTCTCATTGGCATCAAAATTTTTGCACAATTTAGGGTTTCACAAAGATTGATTGAAAACAATTGATTTCAATCTTGTCAATTTTATGATGCTATATTCCAGGATGCCCCCCTATCTAATCCGCGTTTTGGATTGAATACTTTAAATTATTCTTTAAAGCGATACGATTGCATCAAACAATCATTTCGCTAGAGCATCAAATCCAACCTTTTTGACTTGTACTCAAAACTTATCCGAAATCCTTCGGTAGATTGTCTGGGAAGGAGGCTTTCTACTGCCAGAAAATTGTTCCGACGCATCGAGACAAGTTTCTGGCAGTCCAAGATTGGAAGGAAGGGATGCCTCAATCCTGCCCAGTCAAGGCTCACTTTTTAACTAACTTTCTTATGGAAAACCCTTTTTTCGCTCCAATTTTTAAAAAATAAATTCCAGCAGGCAAAGAAGGTGAAATGGCAAGAGGGAGTTGATTATCACCCGCTGAGAATTGTTGATTTTTTACAAAAAACCGTTTTCCTGCAGCGTTGAAGAGTTCAAAAGAGAAGTCCTCACTTTTTTCCAGAAGGAAATTAAGGAAAATGTCTCCATTGAAAGGATTCGGAAAAATGCGAAGATTGTTTAGTCCTATTTCTAAATCGTCGGTGGCAGTAATGCAAACGGTTTGGAAGGCAAGGGTATCTGAAAAGTCGCTTTGCCCATTCGGACAAATGGCTTGAACAAAGTATTGATAATCGTTGCAATCCGTGAGGTTTAAAAGGATGGCGGAGGTATCTATGGTTTGTAAAATAAACAAATTTTGGGTGGCAATATCCAAATATTTGACGCGATAGGAATCTGCAGCGGCAACGTTTTCCCATTTTATGGTAGCAGAATTTTCCGTCACTTCAACGGTATCTACTCCGCCGGGAATTTGGTCGCAGGGGGGCAAGCATTGGGTAGTGATAAACATACTTTCGGACCAGGCACTTGTGATTCCGACGAAGCAAACTGACTGAACCTGAAATTCGTATTCGGTGCAATCCATCAAATTATTTACAGTAGTGGTGGTGTCATTCACCTCTAATTCTGTCCAATCGCCAGCCGCAGTTTGCCTGTAACGAAGCTTGTAATTCAAGGCATTGGCCGTAGTATCCCAGCCTAATGTGGTTGTTGAAAAGCCAATGTTATAAGCCGTAAAATTTGATGGTACCGAGCATTCAGGAGGCTCTCCTTTGAGGATATTGACACAATAATCTTCGACTTCACCAAAATTGAAACCGTCGTCGCAAGCCCCCGGCTTTTCGTTGAAACGCATAATTACCCGAAGGCGGGTAAGTCCGGGCACCGCAGCGGGAGGGATGACGACGCTTCCGGTGACGGTCTGGGAGGACAAATTGCCAGGGTCAAAAACTTCTTCTCCCGAATCGCCGAAATCTCCGTCCTGATTGTAGTCAATCCAGGCGGTGAAATATTCGCTAAAAGCATTTCCTTGAAATTCGGGTGTGAGGCTGATTTGGTAAGTTTTAAACTGCTCCAAATTGGTGGTCTCACCGGTGAAATCACCAAAACCGTCGTTTGATTCGCTGGTGTTGTTCAGGGTATTTAAGGTGACGTTGCCAATCCATTCTTCCGATGCGTCGGCACTCGAAGCTGCACAATAAATGAGGTCGGTGCAGGCACCACATCCCATCGTTTCAAATTCAATCAGGGTGCCGAAATTCGTAGTCCCGGTATCGCAGACGGTTTGAATTTGTACGCCATACACCTGGCATTCCAGAAGGTCAGTCAAAGGAAAAGAAGTTTGGGTAATATTTTCAAATAAGGCAGAGGTATCCACCCAGGTCAAAAGCAAATTGTAGCTGTTGGCAGCTAAAACGCTGTTCCAGTCGGCGGTGGCAGAAGTAAAATCTATGTCATTGATTTTCAGGTTCGTAGGCGGTTCACAACAGCCATCCGTTTTGAAAATAAAATTCTGGGAAAAATCGCTGGCCGTATCGGCGCAAATGGCCCGGAGTTGAAATTCGTATTCCGTACAAGCAAACAAATTGGTCAATAATTTTGGACTCTGCACGCTATCCGATTCCATCCAAACTGTGTCGCCAAGCACCCGGTAGCGAAAAATAGTGTTCAAAGTGGAATCGGTTACACTCCATGAAATGCTAGCTTTCACGTCTGTCACATCGTTTATTCCAATGCCAAAGGGAACCGGACAGGCGCTGCAATTTGCCATAATCATTTGGATGCTGTTAAAAATATTCAGACGACCTTCGGTTACCGTAATACCCTCCAGGCTTTGATTGTGATCCACCCCGTCGAAAAGATATTGCCGAATCATCAGCGCGGCGGCTTTAGGGTCTGCGTGGGCTATAGCTGCAATGGAAGGGCAAGGGGCCGAATAAAACAGGGCAATCGCACCGGTGACGTGGGGTGTAGCCCCGGAAGTGCCACCAAAACCTCCGTAATTATTGGGGATTGCCACCGTCCAGGTACTTTCTCCAAATGCTCCTAAATCAATGGTTTCTGTTCCAAATCCGGCTTGGGTAACTTTTATATCGGAGCGATTCATATTGGTCACACTAATCATGAAATCGCTCGAACAGGCGGTTGGCAAATCGCCCACTTCGTCAATATTGAAATTGGCGTTGGCAGTGGCACCGGCGTTCAGGATGCCATAGGTTCCCAGGCTGTCGTAAAACGCGCACCACAATGGGGCGTCGTCGGGTTGTCCCATATTTACGCCCCAGGAAGCATTGGTGGCAACCACAAAGGCGCCTTCGGCTCCATTGGTTTCGTTGTACTTTTTCCGGTTGTTCAGAGGGTAGGAATAAGCTTCCAGCACTTCCGATTCTACGCCAGTGCCCCCAACTACTATCATCAGTTTCACGTTCCAATTGACCCCGGCAACACCCAAACCGTTGTTTCCCCTTGCCCCAACAATGCCCGTCACCGGGGTGCCGTGCCAATTCAAATCGTCAATATCATCGTCGTTTGAAGAAGTATTCCAGCCAAAGCGGTCGTCTACAAAACCATTGTTGTCATCGTCCAATCCATTGTCGGGAATTTCGGCATAGTTCACCCAAATGTTGTCTCCAAAATCCTGATGCGTGGGGTCCAGCCCATTGTCAATGACACAAACAACAATTGTGTCCCCGGCGCTGGTCAGTCCCCCCGTGGTTATGTCCCAGGCCAGGTCGGCATCGATATCAGCCCCGGCGACTCCTCCGTTGGAACCGTTGTTGATGTACTGCCATTGTTGGGGAAATTGGGGATCGTTTGGAATGGTGGAACGCAATTCGGAAATATGATTAAATTGGGCCATCTCCACTTCGGTTTGCCTGCGGATTTGCTGGAGGAACTCGTATTCATTCACTTTTGTAAAATCGAAATGCAAGCGCCAGATGCGCATGGATTTCACTACTGATTCAACTACTTCTAATTCGGTTCTTTGCCCCTTGAAGGTTTGAAGATGGTTTGTCAAATCGCGAATGGTAGCTGCAGGAGTGGTTTTTACCAAAACATCTCCTAAAACGTGATTCAATCTTTGTCCAAAAACAGAGAGCGCATAGGCTGCCCACAAGACGAACAGCAGAGTAACTTTTTTCATATCCTATAACTTTTGAATAATAATAATTCCAATGCTTGGGTAAAGGTAAATTTTGAAATGGGTTTTGGAGATTATTTTGCCTGCAAAATTGGGCTTTGGTTTAGAAGTGACAAAATATATCGAACGGGCTAATCACGAAAATTTTCAATTTTTCTCTACAAGTTTCAATTGTTTTTTATGCACGTAAAATAAATCCGTTGGCACTACCAATTCAGATTTATCCAAATTTTTAAGGACTATTTCTCTAACTTCCGAAGTAAGTGGGAAAATTCTTTTAAAATCGCCTTTCACCCCAATCAGCATGGGCATATCAAATCCTTCCACATCGGCTTCCCATTTATAAAAAACGCGACAATTTTTCCCTTCCTGTTCCACTTGGTACAATAACTTGGGAATGCCCGGATATTCCAGATACTGCTCAAAGAAACTACTCCAATCCCTTCCCGTATTGGCATTTACATAATCGATAAAATCGTTGGTAGTTACTGAAGAAAGCGCATAATAGTCGTAATAGCCGCGCAGCAGTTTCCACCATTTTGCATCATCGTTTATGGCGTGCCGTAAGGTGTTGAGCAGCCAGGCACCTTTAAAGTAATAATCACTGCTGCTCCAATTATCCCAATTCACATTTTTAGGCCCCAAAATAGGCTGGCGATTTTGTATGAAAGTGCGTTGGTTGGAAATATAGCGGATGGCATCTTCCTTGCTGTAGGCACATTCCACAAACAGGGATTCCATATAAGTAGTGAAGGATTCGTGCAGCCACATTTCTGCCGGGTCCGTGCAACTGAGGCTGTTGCCAAACCATTCGTGTCCCAATTCATGGACGATGATGAAATCCCAATCCATGTCGCGTGGAATCATGCCACCCAAATACCCCCGCATGTATTTATTCCCATAAGCTACGGCACTTTGATGTTCCATGCCGAGATAAGGGGTTTCTACCAAGGCCAACCCATCATTCCAAAAAGGGTATTTCCCAAAATACCGCTCAAAACAAGAAAGCACGTTTTGAACCTGTTTAAAATGCTTTTTAGCCCGTTCCAGATTGTATTCCAAAACGTAATAATCCAGGTCCAGCGAATCGCCGTCCTGTGCCACATAGGTATCGGAAAAATGGGCGTATTTGGCGATATTGACTGTCACGTCGTAGTTGTTAATTGGATAAGAAACGAACCAATCGAATCGGGTGTATCCATTGTTCAAATGCTTTGTGCTGCGCAAATTACCATTTGATACACACATCAAGCCGTCTGGTATGGCCACATTGATTGCCATACTGTCGGGTTCGTCGTA
>CAZJYF010000188.1:0-7451 GCA_964549665.1 uncultured Saprospiraceae bacterium | reverse complement strand
GGCAGCCGGCGAGGGATGTCCGGTGGCATAGGAGGCTTCGGCTATCGGTTCAGCGACTTGTGGTTTCGCTTCGGCGGCGGGCATGGTTTCTTTCTTTTCAGGTTTGGCCGCTGCCCCTGTATCGCCGTTTTTGGTTGCGCTGGTATCAATTTTAGCGACCAAAGCCCCGATTTCCAAATCATCGTCTTCTCTGGCTACCTGAATCAATTTACCCGATGCTTCGGCGGGAAATTCGAGGGTAGCTTTATCCGATTCAAACTCACAGATCGGCTCATCGAGTTCGACATACTCGCCATCTGCTTTTAGCCACTGTGACAAGGTTACCTCGGTGATGGATTCTCCGATGGTGGGGACTTTCATTTCAACGATGCTCATAATAAATTGGTCTTATTTCGAAATTGAATTTCAATCGATGTGCAAATATTCGGTTTATTGAGGAAATAGTGCAAGAATAACGAGAAGATTTGGCATGTCCCGTTTACTTGTAAACACTTTATAATTTAAAATTTAAAATGACAATTTTGAAATTAAAAAAAACAACTATCTATAAAGAATTAATATTGAACAATTTAGTTCAGTTTTCTTTTTGGAATTATCATTTTTATTCAACCACCCGGAAATCCTTTCTGTATTATTTACAGCAATAGTTGCAAAATTAAAATGATAGAATTACCAATTTGCGAAAACAGAATTGCATCCATCTGATTTCGGTTGAAAATCACTGATACCCAAACCTGTAAATTTTTCCTTTTTCGCCCTTTCCTTCATTGCTGATGTACATGGTTCCGTCGGCATCGAAACACAATCCTTCCGGTTGCCGGTGCAGCTTTTTCTTGAGTTTTTCGATGTACAATATTTCCCCTTTCCGGCTAAGAACCAACAACATCTTTCCTACAGAAGAAAGGATGTAAATTTCACCCGAAATGGGATGGACGGCAATGGCAGAAGGACTAAAATCCATCTCCGATTTATCCGGGTCAAAAAATTCCCACAATTTTTGGATTCCCTTTTCCAACCGGCAGGTTTTGAGGTAGTCGTCAACATCCTGCAGGCTGAATACGTAAGCAGGGGCTTCGTCGAACTCCTTCGTTACGGGGTCGAAGGAATAGATGGCCTTTTCCAGCGAAAATTCCTTGCCTTCGCCCGCTTTTCCTTTGCAACCAAGCAACAGGCAGTTGCTTTTTTGGTCATAACCCAGTCCTTCGACGTTGTTATCTCTGTTTAGAAAGGAGTTGTATTTTTGTGTTTCGGAAGCACCGGTGGCAACATTTTTTATCTCGTAAATGGTGCCCGTGCTTTTCACCACAAAGACCGTGTTTCCAATCATTTCTATTCCTTCATAATCGCCGTTTTTCCAGAATTCTACTTCTTTCACTACTTTTCCGGTCTCTTTTTCGAGGAAATACAACTTTCCCTTTTCGTCATTTACCGCCACCAAATTTTTTCCGTCGGGGCTTATTCCAAGCCCGGAAATTTCTTCCAGGCGCCCGGGCATTTCAAAGGCGGTATCCGGCTTTTCCAGTTCGTAACGAAAATGATAATCCAAGGGCAGGCGGATGCTATCTTGATAAACCCACGCAGGAGTTCCACCCAATGGAAGTGCAAAAGTATTGCTACTTAAAAATAACCAGGCAAAATAAATGAGTGGATACATTTTACTAATTTTTTTTGAACAGCCTCGAATCCCCAACCATTAACGCGATTTTTTTTGGGCAGTAAGGAGATGACTTCAAGTTGAATGTCATCAATTTAGGAAGCATAATGTTTGGAGAAGTCCCGTCAGGGACAAAAATATCGGTAACCAAGCTAACAAACAAACATCTCAGTCCCTGACGGGACTTGAACTCCGTCGGTTGGTTGTGTTCCCTATATTTTCGTCCCTGACGGGACTTTTACAACAACGCATTCCCAAGGTTGAGACATTTGATTTCAAGTTAACTCTTTACTTGCGCATTGGGGGATGTAAGTTGAAATATGGACGGAGTGGTTATAACAACTCTCCAATTCTCAACTGAAAAACATAATGCGGCGTTTCTTTGAACAACTCCTCGTACAACCTTAATGCTTCCTTTCTATGGCCATTATTTTCCACCAATTTGCTCAATTCAAAATGGAGGTCCGCCTTTTCTTTTTTGCTCGGATTATTCTGCAACAAAGCTTCCAGGGCAGCTATTGATTCGGCTTTTCTTCCGTCCAGATTGGCAATTTTGGCGGAAAGGATTTTTGCTTCAAATATCAAATCGGGATTACCCAATTGTTCTGCAATTTCCAGGGCTTCGATAATGATGTCCTTCGCCTGTAGTGTTTTTCCCATTTCAATCAAAACAGTCCCCATTTCGACTAGGCTAAACCCCAGCACCAGTTTATTGCCGATTTCTCTCGTAACGGCAATGGCCTGTTCGTAGTATTTCAGGGAAACCTCAAATTCGTTTTTGAAAAAATATATATCCCCCAGGGTATTTACGGCTTTGGCAATGCCTTTTTTGTAGCCCAATTCTTTGCTGATTGCGCGATTTTTTTCCAGGAAATGGATGGCTTTGTCAAAAGCACCCTGCACACTGTACAAGTCGCCAATTAGGCCCAGCGCGATGGCAATGCCTTGTTTATCGCCCAATTCTTCCGTAATCACCAGGTCTTTTTCAAAGTGTTTCATTGCTTTTTGGTAATCCCCCTGTCGTTGATACACACTTCCAATGGAGCCAATGGCGATGGCAGTGAGTTGTTTGTTTCCCAATTCTTCACTCAAGGTCAACCCCTTGCGGTAACACTCCAATGCAGCCTCGGAATCCCCTTTTTCAAAATAGACGATACCCATGTTGGTGTACAGAATGGCCATGCCGGCTTTGTCGTCTTCCTGCCGGCAAATTTGCAATTGCGACTGCTGCCACCGAATGCCTTCGTCGTATTTGCCCATGTTCATGTAGGTTAGGCCCAGGTTAGCTACGATTTGAGCATTAGCAGAGGTGTTTTCAAAAAGTTGGGCCAGTTCGAGGCTCCTGATAAAATGCGACTCGGCCTTTTCATAATTACCCTGTCTCAAATAGAGATTTCCCAAATTTCCGTAAACCTTGACGATGCCCCGACTGTCATTGACCGATTCATAAAAGGCGGCTGCGGTATCGAGATATCTGCCCGCCTTTTCGTAATCCCCCCGAAGCATCAGCAGGTGACCAACTTGATTATTGGCTTGGGCAATGAGCAAAAAGTCATCGATTTGACGGGCAATATCGAGCGCTTGACAAAAGGCTGTTTCGCTTTCTTCCCAACGGCCGATTAATTCCAATATCGTGCCTTTGTTCAATAAACTTTCGACCTGCTGTTCTAACTTTCCCTCTTTTTTTTGGAGGGTCAACAACTTATCGTAAAAACCCAGTGCTTGTTGGTTTTGGAAATGATTGCGGGCAAAACTGGCGGCTTTCAAAAGGTATTCTTTCGTTTTTTCAACTTCGCCAGCCAATTCAAAATGAAAAACCAAATCGGCGTACCGCTGGTCCAACGCATCGGAGTAGATGCGTTCGATGGCTTCGGCAATAAGGCAGTGCAGTACCCGCAGCCTTCCTTTCAACTGCATGTCGTAAACGGCTTCGCGGAGAAGAGAATGCTTGAACATATACCGCAATTCGTTGGTAGCTTCCCAGATTTGACCCCTTTCTGCCGTTTTGATTTGTTCCCTTAAAAGGGACTTCGTGTTGCCGTTTTCGGTGAGGTAGGCATCCTGCACTTGCATCACCTCGGTCAGAATGGGTACTTCGAATTCCCGCCCGATGACGGCGGCAGCTTTTACGGTTTCCTTTACCAGGGTGGAGAGGCGGTCAATTCTCGCCGCCAAAACGGAATGGATGGAAGGCGATATTTTGACGTCTTTGTCTTTGATGCACCATTTTCCGTTCGTTTTTTCCAGCAGTTCGCTCTCCGTAAAATATTCCAATATCTGCTCCACATAGAAGGGGTTGCCGTTGGTGGTTCGAAGCAATAATTCCTGAAATTCGCTTTCGATTTCTCCGCCCAATCGATCTCGGACAAAAAGAAGAAGTCCTTTTGCATTTAAAATATTCAGGTCTATCTCCAGGACGGGCAAATTGTTTTTTTTCAAAACCCCCGCCCGGAAAAGTTTCGGTTTGTCGCCGTTGTCGTAAAAACGGGAAGTAACCAACAAAAAAATCGGATTCCCCTCGATATGCCGGACGAAAAGGTCCAAAAATTCTTTAGATTGGTCGTCGAACCAATGCCCGTCCTCCAATTCCAGGACGACGGGGTGAAGTAAGGTTTCGGCTTTAAAAAGATTCATCAACGCAGCCAGGGTGTTTTGATAACGGCCCTGCGCGTCGAGGTTTTCCCAAAGGGAATTGGTCGTTTTCAAGCCAATTTGGGCGGCAAGAACGGATCTGGTACGCAAGAGTTCCCTTCGAATGACTGCCGCCTCCCCATTGCCCGATTTAGAACAATCGTTGAGCAGCCATTGGAACCGCCTTTCAAAACTTGCGCGGTTTTCCCCGACTGCGTTTTCGGGTGATTGTTCAAAATAATTTTTTAAAAAAGAAATAAACGGGTTAAACGGTTTGGGCAGGATTTGGTCGGCCTGACAAACAAACCAGCAAAGCGGTTCGTGCTGCTTCAATTTATGGTTCAGTTCAAAGGCAAGCCGCGTCTTTCCAATGCCTGCTTCCCCATAAATATAAGCTACGGATGGAAGGCGCTTCAAAAAAGCATTCTGCGCAAAGTGACAGAGTTTTTCAAGATCCTTGTCTCTGCCAATCATCTTTCCGGCAAAGTGGTGGTGCAGTTCCATGTTCCTGCCCAGCAATTGAAAGGTCGGAATCGCTTCGGCGAGCCCTTTGTAGGTGATGTCGCCTTTGTGTTTGAATTTAAAAAAGCGGATTTTTTGAATTTCGCCATCAGTTAGCACCTCGCCCCATTCGGCTTTGTTCATCAGGCGGGCCGCAATGTTTACCCTGTTGCCGACGGCGGCATATTGGCAACGCTCTTCTCCACCGACTATCCCCGTGTAGGCTATGCCGGTTGTAATTCCGGCCTTGAATTCCAAGGCACCGGATTCCTTCATGGGCTGCAATTCTTTTTGAAGAGCCTGCACGAATTCCAGGGCGCGTTCCACATTGTTTTCAAAAGAAACCGGGGCGCCGAAAAGGCAAGGCAAAACGCCGCCTTTGTCTCCAAAATCCACCTCTTTGAGGTAGCCGGAAAAATTGTATATCTGCTCCAAAACGACGCCAACGAAATCGCTCAGGCTTCCGTGATCCGGCACTCCCTTGAAGGAGATGAAAACGGCAACAACGGTTCGAAATTCCCCCTGTTGATTGAATTTGATGACCGCGTCTGGTAAAAATTCCGCAAGGACCTCCTGGGAAAGTGGAGGAAGCTCGAGCCTTGAATTTTCAAAATTGGGGGGAGCTGGAAAAGTGGTTTGCAAAAGGACAAAACAGTTCGAATCGGGGTGTTGCCGGCAGGCACATTTGGCGGGCAATAAACTTCTGAAATGCTCATCCATCACAATTTGTTGTTGCCCCGCCCATTTTTGACTTGCGGCACAGGCATCAATCGCAGATCCTCTGAAATAGAAGGCTTTATGTGCGTCACCCATAATGCCCCATTCGACGGTTCCATGCGCCAATCCGATTTTGACCTCGATGGTGAATTCGGTAAATTTTGAATTGACTTGGCCCAATAAAGCCAACTGTTCCTCCGCCGCGCGCAATACTTCCGTTGCCGAAATAGTTGACGGTTGCCGAATGAAAATTGCGGTGAACGCATCTCCGGCGAAGTGCGGAATGAAGCCACCTTTCTGATACACCAGCCGAACCATCGGCTCAAAGATATTATTGAGGATAATGGAAAGCCGTTCCGCCCCCTCGGTCCCATTTTTCAACAGTCGCTCCGTCAGAGAGGTAAAGCCCGTCATATCAATGAACATGGTAAAAGCCTCAAAGCTTCCATGTTCCCTGCCTCCCAGGAATTGCTCTTGAATAAAATGTGGAATTAAGTTCTTCACCGGCGAAAATTACGAATTTAGTAGCGGTTAAAAAATAACTTCGACAATAGTGGCAGCACTAAGCTCTACAAAGTTATCACCCACCCGAAGCGTAGGAGGACTAAGATGTTTGAACCTTTCTTAAGTCTATTCCTCTTTGTGTCAGACAGTATATTCTTCGTGCTTTTCTTTGAAAGAGTAGTTGCGTCAGAAGGCAAAGGGCACGGCAGAATGGGTGGTCTGGTGGCTTTATTTACCTGCCTTAAACTGCCGTTACAGATGGCGGAAAGGCTTTTCGTTTGCTCAATTTAGAAAAACGCCATGATCCCCACCCAACTCTATTTGCACATCGATGTTTTCCTTCAAAGTGGTGGCCAGCGAAAGTCCTTCGTAATCCACTTTTACGGGAAAGGATTTGTGTTTTCGGTTTACCAACACGGCGACTTCTATTTTCTTCGGCAAAGTGCTCAGCAGGGGCTTTGCTGCATAAAATATCGTCCGGCCGGTATTCGCCACATCGTCAATGATAATGATTACTTTGTCTTTTAATGCTTCGATGGGCATCTCCCAGTTTATTTCTTCCGCCAAGGGGTTAGCAGGGTTCAGGCGAATCCGGGTGAGGATGAATTTTGTGTCGCTGATTTCTTTAAGTCTATTGGCCAACAGTTGAGCGAAAACCAGCCCTTTGTTGTTGATGCCCGCCAGAATGATATCTTCCTCATCGTAATTGCGCTCTAAAATTTCAATAGCCAGTCGCTTGATTTTCTGCTTGATTTGGTATTGATTTAAAATTTTCATTCAGATTTTGATTTTAAAATGGAATGAATCTCAAAGCTAAGGAAATAAGTTATTTCTAAAGAATTGATGAAAAATAACTTCATCACTTGAATAGCCACGATTACTAAACTTCCCGAGTTTAGTAATCGTAAATCGCGAACTTATTTTTTGAGCATTCCTACCGGAAAATTTAAGTTTCAAAAAGAAAGCATTTTAAACCAGAAATATTTTAACTTTGAAAAAAGTTATTTTATGAATCCATTACTTCAAAGAATTTCGATTGACCCTAATGTTTGCTTCGGCAAACCTTGCATAAAAGGAACTCGAATTTGGGTTTCCTTAATGCTGGATTTTTTAGCTTCCGGAACTTCTTTTGATGAAAATTTTAATCCGTATTTGGCCAAATTATTTATCGAGGCAGGCTTTGATACTGAAACTGTTTTGAGTGAAAACCTTTCTATGACATAAAAATCAAACTGATTTACGATTTACGATTACATGATAGTTGGTTTATGATGTTTGCAGACCGGCCTTAAAAAACGAAGAAGAAAAAAAGGGCATGTTTCATAAACACATAAAAGTAGTTAACACTTTTTCTGCCAAACACATAGGCACATGAGAGCACATAGAAGGTTGATTTTCAAGAAACTATGTGTCCTTATGTGCCTATGTGTTTCAGAGAAATAGG
>CAZJYF010000187.1:0-7453 GCA_964549665.1 uncultured Saprospiraceae bacterium | reverse complement strand
CCCCTCAATTTGAACAAGCCGGCGCGTTTAACGGCGGCTTAGCTGCCGTCCGGATTAACGGTCGTTGGGGCTATATTGATAAAAGTGGCGATTATGCCATTCAACCTAAATTCGATGAGTGCCTGCCCTTTCAGGGAGCAGTGGCCCTAATCCTGCAGGACCAAAAGTGGGGTCTTATTAGTCGTTCCGGAAAATTGATTTTAAGGCCTCAATTTGCAATTCCGCAAGGTTCTCCCAAGCCCAAATTTTACGATGGGCGAGCCTTGTTTGTTAAAAATGGTAAATTCGGTTTCATCGATACGAAAGGCGACATTGCCATTGTACCACAGTACTCTTTTGCCGGCAATTTTACCGAAGGCTTTGCATTGGTCAGCCTGGATAATCAGTTTGGTTTCCTCGACAAAAGCGGAACACTCGCCATTCCTCCTCTTTTTGATGATGCCGGTATCTTCTCCGATGGACTAGCCCCTGCGAAAATCAAAGAATCATGGGGATTTATCGATACCGACGGGAAATGGGCCATTCAAGCTCAATTTGAAAAGGCACTTCCCTTCCGTGGTGGCTTGGCACAAACCATTTTTGAGGGCAAATGGACATACATCAATAAGTGGGGAGAAAGTATTTGGCAAGAAGATTGATTTTAAATTATTAAATCTCACCCGTCCAACGATTTGCCAATTTTAATAATTAGCAACTCCACACGAAAAATACAACTTTCCTTTTTCAAAACAATCTATTCGACGGACCAACCCGATTAGGAAATTCCATCCATTCATCCCTTATTTTTAATCAGAACTTTGCCGGAAACGCCACATTGTTCCCCTGCAATTGGTGATTAAATAATTCCTAAATGAACGTATTATGAGAGCGCTACCACTACTATTCGGGTTACTTGTAAATTTGGCAATAGGGCAAGCAGGGGATTTCGTTCGCATACCTTACACCAAACTAGTTTCGCGCCAAACTGCGAAAATACCTCAGAATATTAATCTCCCTTTTGAAATGGTAAAAGGGATCATGTTTGTGGAAGCGGATTTAAACGGAGAGGAAGGCAATTTCATCCTCGACACTGGTTCCCCGGAATTAGTGATAAATGACCCAAATTACGGCAACGAATCATTCCTAGCAAGAGGAATCAGCGGAAGCATGCCGGCTCAGTGGACGACAATCGAATTGTTTGAATGGGCAGGTACACAATATTGGGAAATGAAAGCAATGGCCATTGACCTAAGCCATCTTGAATTTATAACCGATCGGGAAATTTCCGGGATTATCGGCTATTCCGTCCTCAAAAATTATGAGTTGTTTATGGATTATGAAAACAACCAAATTCAACTAACCAAACCAAAAGAAAACATACTCAGACAGAAGCAACCCGTAGTATCCATCCCTTTCCAATTAAAAGGACACCTGCCCGTTATTGAAGTAATGATAGGAACTCAAAAACTTTATATGGGCTTGGATACAGGAGCAAGCACCAATTTGATAAGTCGCAAAAAACGAAAAAAAATAAAGCCTTCCTGTATGGTGTCCTTGGGGAAAGGGAAATTGGCAGGCTTATCTTTCCAAGCGCAATCCTCCTCGGCAGTCAGCATCAGGTGTATCCAAATCGAAGGCATAGATTACCTCAATATGAAATTCATTTTCGTAAATATTTCTCATTTCAATCAGGGGATGAAGAACGGAAAAATTGACGGGCTGTTGGGATACCCGTTTTTCAATTCCGGTAAATTTTCCTTCGACTACCTTAATCATATGCTTTATGTGTGGGAAGTGCCCCGTTGCAATTTCCTAGTAAAATTGGACGAGGAACCCTCAAAATAGGAGGAACTCAAGCGATAAAACAATGGTTTTGCGAAAAAAATGGAATTGAAAGGTATCTAAATTAATAATTCCATTGCGTTTGCCAAGGATATCTGCTATGGGGAATAACTGAACGGGAAAAAGCTAAATGGCCTAATTGGCCCATCAGTTTATGAACCCTAAAATTACTCCATTAATACCAACAGAAGAAAATCTAAAACTGGAAATAAGGACTTGTTATTGAAGATAACGGATTATCCCGGGAGGCGGGCAAGGACAGTTTTATTGCCTTTCACTTTTTGGCCGATACCGACTTCCATTTTAGCTTCCAGGGGCAAAAATAAATCTACGCGGGAGCCAAATTTGATGAAGCCTAAATCGGTTCCCTGCAATACTTCATCCCCCACATCGAGATAGTTCACAATGCGTTTGGCAACAGCTCCGGCAATTTGGCGAAGCATGATTTCAACCTCCCCCGTGTCAATGACAACGGTAGTGCGCTCATTTTCAGTGGAAGATTTAGGATGCCAAGCCACCATGTATTTGCCAGGGTGATATTTGAAATAATTCACTGTACCGCCAATGGGATTGCGATTTACGTGAACGTTGGTAGCAGACATAAAAATGGAAACCTGTATCCGTTTATCCTCAAAATATTCCGGCTCGTTCGTCTCTTCGATTACCACGATTTTACCATCAGCCGGCGCATATATGAGATTATTACACGGAAGCAATATTTCTCTTTTAGGGTCGCGAAAAAACACCAAAATTAAAAGAATAAAAACGACGGAAAAAAGTCCGGCAAGCATCAATCCCTGGGAAAAAAACAATGAAATAAAGTAATTGATGACAAGCAAAACAGCAGCAAGGGAAGCTAGAATTTTTCGTCCTTCTTTGTGTATTTTCATAAATTGGCAAATTTTTGCGGGTGTAAATTTATAAAAATGTTTGGGCTTTGCATCCATAAATGGCTATTTTGATTTTTCTTTAACACCAAATAGTAACCTCTTCCTACCCGTAAAGTTGTATGCCCCCTTGGGCTAACCAACATCCTCCTTTTTTTTTATTATTGACCAAAATGCAAAACGGGATTATGTTGTTTTTTGCCAAAATGCCACAAACCGGAATTTTTTCTTTCTGGTAAGATAGTAAACCACCCGCTTCCAAAGGAAATCACCCCTCCGGAGATACAAATAATTCCTCCTCGGCATTAACCAAATGGTGAAAAGTGCAACTACGAAACCCTTGTTTTCAAGGCTCTTTAAAGGAAGGGGATGCCTTGGCATCCATTCGAACCAACTTCTTTTTTTTCAAAAAATCCAACCAGGCAGCGGCTCTGTCATTGGCAAAAAAAGTGTAAAACGTTTGGTTTTCGTTTAGTTTTTCATGAAAACCAAGCCTTGTATGGAAATGCAACTCCAAAAGTTTAATGAGTCCAAAAACGAAATAATCCCGCCGGCTACCACCTGTTGTGGCAAAGGGTTCTGCAATGTCGAAGCGGAGAATATCGTAGATTTTATGAAAGTCCAATTCGCCCTTTTCATTGCCAAAATCCACTCCGAATTTGCGCAGATAGTGCGCATACAAAGCCTCTGGAGCCAAGGAACGATGGTTTTTAATTAAAGCCTGTTGAACCGAATAGTTTTGGAGGTCAAAAACAGGTAGCCCAAAATCGCGGTTTAGAAAGTTGTAGCGGCTAAGAACTTGAAGGTCATTGAAATAGGGGACCACCCTTCCCAGGTCTTCATAACTCACGCGGGCCAGGATGACTTCCTGAATTTTCGATTTGGAGTCTTCATCCACCTCCAGTTGGATCGAAGCTGTCAATCGTTCTTCCAGGGTTTTACCAATATCTTCCAACAAGGCAATATTTCGAACAGTGACCTGTTCCTCAAACTCACTGATGAATTCGCTCTCATCGAGGTAGGTTTCAAGGGTCGCCTTCATATTGAAAGCCATGGCTTCCGGCAGGCCATTGTCGAGCACCTGATCGACAAACCAGTTCAATTGAAACAGGCTATTGTAGAAAGAACTTCGCTGTTCGACATCAAAGCCGGAAGCCTTGACCTCTAACCAGTTCAGAAGGAGTGGCAAATCCTTTTCGAGGTTGAAAAGTTTTGTGATATTGTCTAATTCTTTATAACCCAGGGCAAGGGAATCGAACCAATGAAGGTCTTCCCGGATGGAAAGCGCCGGACTTATTTTCAATCGGCGAATGCTTCGCACCGGCTGCACCTTTGCCAAAGCCTTAAGACAGTCCGATTTATTAGAGGGCTGGAAAAGAGGCGACTCCGTAACTGCATTGATGTCACTAATTTTCAACTTTGCCGACGCCTTCAATTTTTCCAGTTTCACTTCAAAAAACTGCTTCCCCCAGGTGCGGTAATGTAGGCTGTCCCTTTCCCACTTATCTTTCCATAGAGACTCTCCATTTGATAGTTTGACCTGATAAATACGCTGCAGCAAGTGATTGACCTCTTCCGAAAAAGTCCCTCTTTCGAGCAAGTCAAATAAAAAAGGCACCCCGTCAATAGAAGGATGCAATTCGATGAATCGCAACAATTTTTTATTGGCATCCGGGCTTTGAGGAGTCCGAAGAGTCTTTCCAATACTCACATAAAGCGCAGTGTCGGGCTGGGGCAAAATTTCCAAAGAGGCTTCCGTCTGCTTATCGGGGTTGGCTAGAAAATCGCTCCAACTCAAAGCCGAAACGCCATGCTTACTATTCAACAATTCCGAAATTCCAGAACTGACATCCCCGTCAAATTCAACTTTCAAAAGTTTGCGAAGTCGTTTTTCCAGAGAAGGCGATATATCGCCAAATTTATTCAAATATCGGTTGCAAATTCCCAAAACGCCAATGTTGGAAAACAGTCCGGCTTTTTTCAAAAACAAACGCAAATGATTGTCGTCCCGAACAATTGTTTCCCAATTGTTGGAGTAAAAACGGTCCAAAATTCGTCCCACAGAAAAAGAAGCTTTCCGGTTGCCCGAATGCAACAACCCCCAATACTCCAATGCGGTAACTTCTTCGGGACGCAGGCGCTCAATGATTTGGTTCTCAAGGGCATACCGCTCTCGTTGGCCTATTGGGTTACTCAACAAAAGCAATTTTTCGGACAACCATCCTCGAGGTTTATATGCCACCTTGTTTTGTTTGCAAAAATTCGTCAGGCGAACCAATTGCTCGAGAAAAGGATGCCGAAAGGAAGGCAAAACGGGGTTTATTCGCCGAAACATTTCCTTGTATTTCTTTGCCAAAGCCAAAACTTCAGCATGGTCACCCTCCGCCAACAAGCGATAAGCCTGCAGAGCAATGGAGTCATTTCGCGAATTTAATCGACGGAACAAACGCTTATAATTCTCCTCTAAAGCCACCGCCTCTTTTTTGTTTACAAAAAATTGTCGAATAGCATCCCATTCAAAGTCTTTATAATGTGAAGCCCAATATTTCAAATAATTCAACCGCGCCACTTCATCTTCTCGCCAGTCGTGCATAAGGGCAAACCCATTTTTCCCAGCCACCTTTATCTGCAAGCCGGTCAGGCGTTCCAACAGGTCAATGTATTGTTGTGGATTTGATTGCCCGGAAGGGTCATTTTTTGAATTAAAAACCATCGCTGCAATATAAAAAAGGGCGCGAGGATGCTGCGTTCTAACTATATCCTTCAATAAGTTGAAGCGAATCCAGGGAAATTGGGCCGTTTTGGACAATATCATGCCGTAGTAATCTACCGGATACTGGAAAAAACTCTTCTGGACTTGAAATTGCTGCCGGTAGCCAAAATCCCGCAATGCCTCCATAGTGCCCAAAGTATCCAGCAACTGCTGATACTGTTGCTCCATTTTGGGGGCATCTTTTATTCCTTCAAAAGGCACATTCGTCAGTTTTGCAAGAAAAGGAGCGAGCGTTTCCGGTGCAAGTTTTTTGTTTTCAATCAATCTCAAAAACGATTTCAAGGTCTTACCAGTAGGAAACTGAACCAATTCTTTGCAAATCGCTTCGTAAACAATATCTGAATTTTCTGCAAAATCCTCAGCGACTTTATCCTCCTCCAAGGCCTCCAATAAAAAAAGATAGCCTTCTTTCCGTTGCAAAGCCCCTATTTTTTGGATTAGCCCAATCAGGTTTTGCCCGTCCCTTTTACCCTGTAAAACTTCAAATTCCCTGAAAATGCGGCTCATTTGGAGGGAGGGGTCTTCCTCCTGCTTTACCGGAAGAGGAATGATTTCAAAGTTTGGTTGTTGTTGTTCAATTGGCGTAAGGTAGAAGGCTTGAAGCAGAGGCGAATATTTCAATTGACCGGAATGGGCGTAATAAAAATCAAGAAAGGTATGGCTGTCAAGTTGCTTAGATAGGTCCAACTCGTGGGAAGTGAAAAAGCTATGATTCTTCAGAATGGAAAGGACGGACTGTTTCAATTCCGGTTTTTCCAGCAGCGTACCTAAGTCGCGCAAGGCTCGTTTGTGCCCTAAGCGAACCTCAGACTCGAGCAGGAAGAGCAGTTTTGGGTAATTGACCCCCTCGTTGGTGGCATTTTGAGCATCCGCCAAGGGTACCTGCAAAAAGAAAAAGTTCGCAAACAAAGCGAGTAAGCATAGCAATGTGGAGGATTTGTATTTCATTCCAATTTAATTCGCCTGTCGCACTTGGTTTTCAATCAATTTTCAAACCACTTTTATTGAGTGATTAAAGTTGCGGGTTAGGAGTTCCGTATTAAATTAATAATCAACAAGCTAGGTGATTTTTAATTTGCAGTCCGAACCTACTATTTCCTCGTCTAAAATGAGAAATATTTTCCAAAAAGAAAACTGCCCTTTACCGGTCAGAAGGGTAGGTAAGTATTTTTTATTGAAAATATTACCTTTACTTTTCACAAAACCGGCGTTGTAGGAAGGATTTTTCCGACCAGAATTTTGGGAACATGAAGAGCACAACGAGAGGTAGGACAACAACTTTACGAAAGTTAAACTGATGTTTTTAAGGTGTTGTGGACTCGTTTAAAAGCCACTCTAATCGTTGTGCCCGAATGTTGAGACGGGCATCAATTAAAATAATAAAATTACCACTATGGAATTAACAAAGCAAATTGCAAAACACTTCAGAGAAATCCATTTTGGAGTGAATTGGACCTGGTCAAACCTCAAAGATAATTTGACGGACGTCACTTGGCAGCAAGCTACGACCCAAGTTTATTCATTTAATACCATAGCAGCTCTCGTTTACCATATAAATTATTTTGTAAGCGCAGTCTTGAAGGTATTGCAGGGGGAACCACTCGATGCCCACGATAAATATAGCTTTGACCATCCTCCCATCCATTCTAAAGAAGATTGGGAAAAATTATTGGATAAAACCTGGACGGATGCCGAAAAATTTGCCGGCTTGTTGGAGCAATTGCCAGAGCAAAAACTTTGGGAAACCTTTTCGGAGGAGAAATACGGAAATTACTACAGGAATATTCACGGAATTATTGAACACAGTCACTACCATTTGGGGCAAATTGTCCTGATAAAAAAAATACTCTTGCAGGCAGATGAAAATTGACACGATATTAAAAAATGAAAAAATACCTGCAACACACAATGTGTAATCCCCCCCCGAGTCGCAGCGCGAACTTTTATACCATAAAATAAAAAAGCCAAAATA
>CAZJYF010000186.1:0-7481 GCA_964549665.1 uncultured Saprospiraceae bacterium | reverse complement strand
ATCAATAATGCTAAAAGACGCATTTATGTCAGGAGACCTGACATGGAAATGAGGGGGAGGGTGTTCATTAGGATGAATCTCTAATTTTAAGTTCGAGATTTTACTTATTAAATACCTCCTTTCTTGAACTCGCCCAAATTCATCTACCACAGTACTGCAATAAATGAAGTTGATAAATTTATTTAGAAATTCAATCTCTTGTTCCATTCAATATGTAATGCATTATCAGCAAAAATAATTTCATGTGTTTCAAAAAAGTGCAACAGCTTGGAACAATACCTTTTCCGCCGATCCCAGTTTTCTGGATGCCATATCCCCATCCAAAAAAAAAGACAGCCGTCCCCGACTGCCCTGAAAAGAATGGTTGATAATATTTTTGATGGATAATCCTTTGCCTTTTTACTCCCTTCCCTTCGACACGTCCTCATCTTCCAAAGCATCTCTTACAAGCAAATCGCATACATCCACATTTAGCACCTTCGCAATTTTAAACAATGTTCCAATTGAGGGTTGTTGCCTGTTTGTCACCCACCGCGAAACGGTCAATTCGCTAACACTCAATTTAGTAGCTAACTTCCTGTTCGTAATCCCAAATTCTGCCAAAACAGGCTTAATTCTATTTAATCTTTTTTTCATAAACCAAGTAATTATACCTCAAATGTACATTTTTAGTCTGTTTATATCAATTTTTTTACCTAAAAAGACTATAAGCTATTGTATGTTAGTCGAATTGTGTTTACTTTTGTATAAAATTCGATTATTAACATCAATTCCATAAACAATGAGACAACAAGTAATGACTATCGGATGGCAATTTTTCGGAACCGGAAATTATGCCAATTTTGGAGAAGCCCTGAAAGCCTTTTGGAGCCGCTATAAACTTACCAGAACTTTGCGAAGGGGTATCGCTTACTTTTCATTTATCAAATCAGGTGGCGAACTTAGAGAAGCCATAGGCACGCTGCGATCCGGTAATTTCAGCTACCAGCCCAAAGGCTGCCAGAGGGCATTTAACCCAAATGTAGTCACCTACTTTGATTTGGAAAAAAGGAATTGGCGAGCAGTAAGGATAGACCGATTAATCGCAATCAATTAATTCAAATAAATCGCCGGGGCAGCACCCAAAAAGTAACCGTTCCGGATTATTTTAAACCCTGTTTGTGAAGGTAGCATATACCGACGCAAACATCAAAACTTAACAATTATGAGTAAATCAAATCAAACTGCCTTATTTCAGGCCCATTTAGAAAAGAAGCATGGGAAAGGGGCTATCATTAAAATTAAAGTTGAGGTTTCGCCATCTGATGTGGCGACCGGCTTTTTTCTTAACCCTTCAATATCCAACAAACGACGCTTGATTTATAGCAGCGTTTTATCGTTTTGGAGGCAAGACCAGGTCATTGATGCCGGGACGGTTTTGATAAATGAATGCTTTTTAGCAGGCGACAAGCGTTTCAAAAATCCAGCCAGCATGGTACACATTACCGCTTGTCAGGAATTGACCAACCATGTAGATTTTTTATCAGCCACTACCGAAATTATTTAAGGTAGTTCACCAACCAAAACAGCCCCATCAAATCGGCATCCAGGGAAGTGTTTCCGGATGCCGTTTTTGCTTCCCTGGGGCCAACCTCCTTAATTTGCCAGATACCGTTTCAATAATTTGTCCAATACCTTTGTGGGGACAAAAATATCCGGTGGCACTTTCCCCGATTTTCTTTCCGCTCTTAATTCACTCATTGGGATGAGTTGGGGCATTGGGGTGGAATAATTCAAAACGCCGCGTTTGATGTCTTTCTCTATGCTTTCAGTCATTTTTGTAAGGTTGGCATTAATGATGTTTGTAACAGCGCTGGTACTTCCCAAATGATGTTCCTCCATAATCAATTGCTGGTTCTTACCTCGCAATACTTTGATGAATATGGCTTCCAGTGCTGAAATGTTTCGACGGTTTTTCCATCGCAGCGCAAAGACATAAGCATTTAGTGACAGTGGCAAAGGTTTGCTCGCCAACCAAAGTGCCAAATGTTCCGTATCATATTGCGGAAAGTAAAAACGGTAAGCCTTCGCCAACCGGTAAAAATCAACCTTCCGTTTCCACTTCCGTTTCTTTTCGGTCATCCATTCTATTATATTTTGATCTGTGGCATTTGCCGGAAGTTTCAATTCTCCTTTCGCCGCTTTTGTCTCAATGCCTTCAATTATTTCGAGTTTAGCGGCTTTAATCCGGTTTGCAATGGTTTGTATCGAACAGTTCTTTTGGGCTGCCAGTTCTTTCATGGTAAGCCCGCTAAGAAGGTCTTTGAATACCTTTTGGTGGTCGTTTGAAGGTTCACCCGTCCATACCAATGCAGCCGCCTTGTCGTAAATAAAAACCGAAGATATTTTAAATTTGAAGCTAATCGCCTTCAATGGACAATCCACTAAATATTGTAGGGCTACTAATTCCCTCTCCTTGAATGTCTGCTTGCTCTTTTCCATCATTTCTTACTTTGATATACTTTGATGTAGCGGCGCACGCTGGATACGCTAATTTGCAGTGTCATCGCAATATTACGATAAGTAAAACCCTTCTCCCTTAGCTGTATCGTTCGCTCCTGCTTGGAAATCGGGTTGGCGCGTTCTTTCCAGTTCTCTTTGGTCATCCAATTTTGGACGGTGCGATAACTAGGAACGTCCAATAACTTCGCTATCTCTTTGGAGTTCAGACCCATCGTAAAAAAATGAAAGGCTTTTTCTTTGATTTCATGGCTCACTCTCACTCTGGTTTCCATATTAAACGTACTTTTGAAAGTGGTAAAAATTTATGGTATTTCTATTCCAGTGAATTTACATTTGTAATTTGTACTCTTGCTATGCTATTTTTTGCGTATTTTGCAGGGCATTTATAGCCTAAATGCCCGTTTCGGAAAATCATCCGTATTCCCTTTACTCCCTAGCTTTTCAGCCTGTTTTGTCCCCGATTCCTTTGTTTTTTCTTGGGCAAATACGCTTAACCGGCAATAGAACCTGGCTTTAGCGTACATTGAATTCTTGCGATTCCAGAAAACTACATTTTCCGGCACAATTGACGACCTGCTTTCGGGTTCTGTTCATCCTTCAAAATGTGTTCATTCCAGCATCCAAAACCCTCACCCTCTATTCACGATACTTATTCATGTCCAATATCCCCGGTTTTGTGTCTTGAGTGGAAGCATCCCGGTTTTCAAATGGATCATGGCGCCTGAGACTATGACCGGTGGGGGTGGGGGGTCACGAGCTTTCACCCTCAAAAAGTGTCTGTTTCGATTTTTCCAATTCGTCCACCCATTTAAAAACGACACCTGAGTCTGACTTTAAAGGCTTCAAACCCAAGCAGCGTAGATGCCGCCAATATTCCACCAACCGTTTGCCGTTCAATTTTTTTTCATACTCCTTGCTCCAATGGTTCGGAAACTTTCCACCACTACCCCTGGGGGTGGGGTTTTTGCCAGATGCTAATTGCAACAGGGCGTTGTATTGATAGTCATAATTTTGAATGCTCTTTGGCTGCTTGCCCCACCATAATTTATTGTCAAAGTACAATTTCAGAAGTCGGGGGGTCATGTCTTTGAAACAAATACGGGTGGGGTCTCCGGCTTCTACCAGATAATTAACTCCGAATCGCTTTTTGTATTCAGCACAGAATAAAGCCAACTTTTCACCGGCACTTGAAAGTGTTATCTGTTCAACCGTCACAGATTCATTTTCCCAATGCTCCAATGCTTCCACCTTCAAGGGCACATTTGATCTGATCGCCCCGGCTTCCCAAAGTTCTATGGGCGACCCAATGACTTCAATAGATTTCAAACCACCGTTTTCATAAGTCGCTATCAAACAACTTTGGTTGTTGCTGCCAGCTTTTCGGAATCGATACTTTAGGACTTTCATCGTTTGAAATTTTTAACCAGGACCCATCCCTGTTTTTTAGAATTTACCTGCCAAATGAGTTAACAAGGTGCAAGCGGCGTTTTTCTATTTCTTAAAAATTATTCTCCCAACCATGCCTCTGGGCATGTATTGTATTCACAAGCCACCGGTCGTGGCGCTTATATAGCGCCAACATTGCAGTAATCCGCTTGTTATTTAACATTTTCTTAACTTTTATTTTTTTAACTAATTGATTTTCAGATATTTGCAATCCGTATTTTCCTTAAAAAAAGTGACAGTTTTCTGTCAATAAAAAACATCAAAACCCATCTACATTTATTAATTCACTGATAATCAGACCTTTAAACTCTTTTTCCCTTTCAGATGGAAAAGGTTTTGGTTTAAACTTCAATTTATTCAGTCGCCTGACCATTGATTTGCGCGTTCTTAATTGTCGATCTGACAACTGCCCGGTATCCCGTTTTTCCGTATAGTTGTCAATAGCGCCATTAATGCCCAAGCCAATCAAATTTGCATACACTTCCAATTCAGTCCCGCATAATTCTTTGGAGCGGTAATATCTTTGGAAGTTGATATTCTGAAAAAAGACCTCGGTCAGGGTGTCTTTCATTCTTCTAATTTCCTTGTCGGTTAGTAGCTGCGAAATTGTCAGACCTCGCACCCTTCGCCTTTTCACTTCTACCCTTATCAAATTTTCAGAGACCGCCGCCCTTTTATTTTTGTCTCGCTCTTTGGCTCTCACTTCTTCAGTCTTATCGTAAATCACAAAAAATATTCGCCTATCCTTATTTCGGTAACTCGAAGATTGCTTTCCTTCCCTGAAATTTGGGTCAGGTACAATTTTATAAAATCTGTCTTGATAATTGAGTGACTGAATCAGGCGCGTATACTTTGCCGGTGCATCCTTCATTTGGAGATTTAAACCAAACTCAAAAGCCTTTATTTTGGCGTCCATTATATCCACTCTGAAGGTTGATAATTCTCCATTCAGATGCCGCAGGGCCAAACACAATTCGTTGACCGTGAAGCGGCTAAAATTCTTAGATCCTTTCCCGTTGATGCGATTCCAATACTTATGCAATGAAATTCTAAATTGTAAGGTGTCCCGATTACGGTTACTCGGTGGCACTCGTTTGACGTGCAGCCCTTGGCATTGCTCCAAATCTTCATTGCCACCATTGCTGAACGCACCCGCCACCCTGCCACTTTCGTACATGCAAAAGTGGCTAAAAAATGCATTTAGGTTATGACCTCTTAATGGATTCTGCATAACAAATGAAATGTTATCGACCATTCATTTCAAATTCTAATCCCGCTTTGTCTTTTTTCCCTGAATGCCAATTAGTTATGGTTAAAATATCTCGTTAATCTAGTATCGCTATTGAGCGATACAGTGGCGTTTTTTCTGCTCGGCACGTAACTCAAGTTTTTCAAATTGTTATTGTTCACATTCCCATCTTTATGAAAAATAAAGCGGGTAAAATCTTCCGGAGGAAGAAAGTGAAACAACACCAAAAAAGCCACCGGCAAATATCCAATTCTATAAACATAACATCTACCATATACGATACGCACCAGTTTCATACGTCTGATGTTGTAAATTTTGCCAGAGCTACTCAGTAAATAATTGTCTGACCCTTTTACTGGCACGAATTCTTTTAAATCTATCTCCTTCCTTTTCATGGTATTTTGATTCAATCCATTCTGTACCCCAATTTTATAGACCTCCGAAAGCCATTAACGCCATACTTGACCCTAGTTTTTTCCACTAGATAATCGCCCTCTCTTTCGATGAATTCATCGTTAAGAATTCGGACAACATCGCCGTGTTGGATATATGGCGCTCCGAAGGATAAAAGTGTCCCACTGTATCCCCTGGTCTTTAGGGAAGAAAGGAATACTATCGCCTGCTGTTTTAAGTCATCTACATTGGAGGCACTGAACGGAGCGGCAATACTATTCCCTCCTTTTTCGCCTAACTCGACTGTGAGGACGCTCCCATCGGGCTGCATTGCAGTGGCTTTCAGGAAGGTCTTTTGGTTGGAATCCGTGTACTGCAAATTGTCGCTAATTATATTGCGATTGGATTTCAGTACGACCGGCTTTTGCTTTTTGCCCTTTGCAAATAGATTCGGCAGCCCCGCAAACAACTTGCCGTCCAAATCAAAAAAAGTGAAAATTCCATTCCTTCTTTTCAGCGTCTCAAACACCTTAGCGGCTGTGACCTCGGCAATCCGAAATCTGGCCAATGGAATGTCTTGCGCCTCAAATGGCTGACCGGCTGCCAAGAATTCTACTACCTCAAACAAGTTCACATTTCGCCAAGATTTTCCCACTTTATCGAACTTCATTTTGTACATAAAGTCCTCACATTCAATCACTATTCTTTGGCTGTTTTCGATATTTGTTACAAAACCTCTGAACTCAACATGGTTTTCATGGTCATAACCCAAGTTGATTTCCACTTTATCTCCAAGCTGAATAAAATTCAGCAATTCTATATCTTCAATTTTAGCAATTTCAACCCCTTGTTCTGCTCTCTTTTTTGGGAGGGTCAATAAAACTTTTTTGGGCAGAATAATCTTAGCGGTATCCGTCAAATTGGAATAGCTTCGCTCAATCTCTAAATCATGCACGAAGTCGAAAACGAGTTTTCCCACCTGGATTTGCGCTGTCAATCGTACCATTTATTTCAAGTTAATAATGATGTTCAAACCTGATGTTTTAAAATTTTCATCCTTCCCTACCTCCTCACCGGAATGAATTAGAGTGACCTCCATTTTCTCGGAGACGTGCAAGACAAAACAGCCTGCCTTTTTGCAATCAAAGACCACCTTTTTTGGTCCAGATTCTGGAATCTTGATTTTCTTTTCAAGCATTGTTTTGAATTTAGGTCGTCAATATTTCAGTGATAGAAAAAGCCAACGTACCTCTCCCATTACAATGGGTGTACCGTTGTCATTTTTATTGCTCAACTAAACCTAGTTGAAACACATCCGCAGTACTTAGTCTTTTCGCTGACTGGAGCTATTGCGTGGTGAGCAAAGCAACTATACTATGCCGTAATATTTTGCTGCTTTTTCGATTTATAGAGTATGTCTCAAATTCATAAAATCCATGAGAACCCATTTTATTAGTGTTCAAATGCTCGGTTCTCCATGCCTCTTGTATCTCTTGCCACTTTGCTTTTTTTCTTTCGTTGAGGGGCTTTAAAATGGGTTGTTATTCAAACCCTCAAATCAGTCCATAATTACCAACCCAATATTTCCCTGAATTCCAACCCTTCCTTACTAATGCAATTGATTCAAAAACTTTGTAGCTTTGCAAACGAATGACATTCGTTGTCTTCACTTGATATTAAACACTTGTTTTTGAGGCAGCTTTTTTTGCTGCCTTTTTTTTGTGTTTAATTCAAATGATCCCAACCAGTATCACCGCTTTTTATACTTTACCTCCTTTGGCACTTCTTTCAATTCCGACCTTTTGTAATAGACCCGGTTTCCAATTTTATAGGCTGTGAGTATAGATTTTCGCGTCCAGTCATTGAGCGTTGGTAATGATACCCCAAACAT
>CAZJYF010000185.1:0-7505 GCA_964549665.1 uncultured Saprospiraceae bacterium | reverse complement strand
AACCAACTCAAAACCCACCCTCAAAAACAATTTCATAATTTCTTGACAATCTGTTAATTGGATCTGATTAACCTTCAAAAATGCTTCTAAATCCGGCTCGAGCCACCGGTAGTGTAGCATCATTTTTTTTCCGGGTTTAAATTTTGGTAAACTCGGGAGAATATCCGTCCCAAAAAGGCAAAGGGACTGCGTTTTCAACACCATCGCCAATCGGGGATTGGCTTCAAAAAAATTGGGAGAATAGCTCGAAAGCATTGCCTCAACAGCCCTGACGAAGGGGAATTTTGCTCGAACTTTCTGCACCAATTCTATTTGCCATGCAGCCGCTTCCCACCGCAGCCTTTTCCTTTTAACCAAAGCAATCATGTCCAAATCCGAAAAATAATCTTGCGTCATACCCCTCGGAACACTCCCTCTCAAATACAGACTGTGCAATTCATCTCTTTCATTCTTTAAGAAGGCTTCCCGCACCACATTGAGAACAGGCAACCATAGAGGGGGAATTTTTTCAAATGAAGCATTATTGATAATGAACCCCTGATCATCAATTGGGAAGAAGGTCCCTATGGCTTTAATTGAAACGATTGACAATCATTTTAAAAGTTCAATTGGGTAATATGCAAATAGATTTCAACGGCCATCAAAGCTATAAGAGCCAAAGAAAGTATCCGCAGCCAGCCCCCATTGCGTGCGCGAAACGACTCCGCTTTCTTGCTCAAAGCAGGGTCTTTTGCCCGAACCCTACCAATGGAAAAAAGATAAACGTAAATCCCGGCAATCAAAAAGGCCAATTCGATAAGAAGGCTAATTATTTCCACTTTAATTCGATTTTTCCCAAAGATACGGTAATGCTTCTGACTTTTAATAACCGTCATCCCACCATTTTAAAACCCATTTTCCAATGACCCCAAATGATCCTTTACCTGCAGGACTCCGGCAATTTTGTCAATAGCGTTTTGTCAAATATCAAACTTTTTTCTTCACCGGTCAGCCAATTGCTTTCAGTCAACAGCCCTTCTTGGGGATAAAGACAAAAAGTGGCAATCGTCTCGAACCATTCGGGTCCGCTTACTCCCAATTTGAAGACGTACTTGCTTCCATGTCCAAGACCAGAATTCACGTGGGATATCATGTCTTCAAGCAAAAAGGAAGTGGGACGATTGTTATCACCAGCTTGGGAAGCTATTTCTTTGACACGAGGGGCACTTTTTACAATTTCAAGAGCAATCTTTACACAATCGGGAACTTCCTCTTTGGCATCAGGGATGGACGGTTGAGTAAGGGACAAAGCCAGCCCAGAAACGGCAACTATACCAAGGATTAAAGAAAAAGAGGTATTTCGCATGGCCACAATTATTAATTTATTAAAATTTAAATATACTGAGAATCAGCAAGTTGCAGGGAAGCTTTCTAGTTTTAATGTCTTAAGTGAGAAAAATTGTTCACCAATTGATTATCAAAAAAAAGTAACGCCAATTTAAATACGGAACAACCTGAGTTTCGACTTTTCAAATCTCAGTTGGGGCATTATTTCTTTCTCCGAAAAAGAGGAGAAAGAATTTTATCTGAGGATTTTGTTGTATCTTTTCACCCTTTCTCTTTGCCAACCAACAAAGCTTAAACCGCAAGACCCCTTGATGCGCTAAATTCAAAAATATATCCCAGATTGGTGCAAGATAATTGTTTGAAAATTCAACTTCTAGTTGATTGTTTAATAAATTTTTTTATTTTTGCTGTACTCGAATTGTTTTCCTACATTATATTGTATATTTTACCCTTTCAAAAAGCATAAAAGCTAGTTAATTTTTTCACCAAAAAAAAGAGAGCGTGTTATACAAAGTAAAACTAAAAAACGCGGACGAACACGTCCTGTTGGATGACCATGTGTATGAGTGGTTGACATCCGACCCCTATCTTGCCAAGGTAGATTTCATTAACAATCTAAGGAGGCACTCAAGTGGCTGCGCTGTATTTCAGAAAACCTGGAAAAAAGCCGGCGGAGGATTTAAAACAGAAACGATTTACCTTCACAAAATGATTGCAGAAAAATTTTTGGCAGACACTAAATCGAAAACTAACAATCTCGTAGGCGCCAAAAACGGCAGTAAATTGGATTGCCGGCTCGAGAATTTGGTTTATCGGTCGAGGGCTATTGCAAGCCGAAAACGAAAAACCAGTAGTAAAGCCGGTTATACCGGAGTTTACAAAGAGAACAACCGCTTTCGGGCCGTTATTTCCGTGAACCGAAAATCCATGCACATCGGGATGTTTTCAACTGCTGAGGAAGCCGCTTTGGCTTACAATAAAAAGTCCCGGGAATTGTTTGGTGACGATGGTAAAATCAACATCATCAAGCAACAGTTGGCGGAGGAAAAAGAAGAGCAAGTTTCGTAATTTACTCTTTAGGAAAAGTGCATCAAAAGGGGAATTCGCATTGATTGCAAATTCCCCTTTTTCAAGTTCCGCTCCATTTATTATTTTCAGCACCTATCTAATTCATCAAAAACAGGCTCCTGCAAGTGCAGCCTTTCTCTGATGGCAGCCTGCCCTGCAACTAATCTAGCCAAGGGAACCCGAAAGGGAGAACAACTGACATAGTCAAGGCCTAACTGGTGGAAAAATTCAATAGAATCAGGGTCTCCCCCATGTTCCCCACAAACACCAAGACCCAAAGAGGGCTTTGTTTTTTTGCCCCGGTCAACGGCTGTTTCAATCAATTGACCGACCCCAAAGCGGTCAACGGTTTGAAAGGGGTCGGCATTGAGGATGCCCTTTTCGAGATATACAGGGAGGAATTTTCCAACGTCATCTCTCGAAAAGCCAAAGGTCATTTGTGTCAGGTCATTCGTGCCAAAGGAAAAGAATTCCGCGCATTTGGCTAATTTGTCAGCAACTAAAGCCGCCCGGGGCACTTCTATCATCGTACCAATTTTGAAATTAATCCGGGTTTTGTTCTCCCGAAAAACCTGTTCAGCCGTTTCCTCGATTTTCTCGGATTGGAATTTCAATTCATTTCCAACGCTGGTAAGCGGGACCATGATTTCGGGCTTCACTTTAAGACCCCGTTTTTGGAGGTTTATCGCTGCTTCAAGAATAGCCCGCACCTGCATGCTGGCAATTTCCGGGTAGGTGTTGGCCAAACGGCAACCCCGATGCCCAAGCATGGGATTCACTTCTTTAAGGTCGGCAATTTTTTCTTCAACCTGTTCATTCGTCAACCCCATATCCTCAGCCATTTCGGCAATGCTTTGGGCCGTATTGGGAAGGAATTCATGCAAGGGAGGGTCAAGCAGGCGAATGGTAACAGGCAACCCCTCCATAACTTCAAAAATTCCTTCAAAGTCTTTCCGTTGGTAGGGCAATAATTTTTTCAATGCTTTCTTTCTGCCTTCTTCATTTTCAGCAAGAATCATTTCCCGAACGGCGACGATGCGCTCCCCCTCGAAAAACATATGTTCGGTGCGGCAAAGACCGATTCCTTTGGCTCCAAAATTTTTGGCAACCCGGGCATCGGAAGGAGAATCGGCATTGGTTCTGACGAAAAGCCTCGCCTGCCTATCGGCCAGTTCCATCAAATATGAAAAATCAGCACTTAAGACAGCTTCCCGTGTTGGAATGCGCCCTTCAAATACCTGTCCTGTTGTCCCATTAAGAGAAACCCAATCGCCTTCTCTGAGCGCAAGGTCTCCAATTATGATAGTTTTTTCAGCATAATTAATATGCAAAGCACCTGCCCCGGCAACACAACATTTCCCCATCCCGCGGGCAACGACCGCCGCGTGGGAGGTCATCCCGCCGCGACTGGTTAGAAGACCATTGGCGGAATCGATTCCCTGAATATCTTCGGGAGAAGTCTCCATTCTGACGAGAATCACATCTTTGCCGGCTGCTGCCCACTCTACCGTATCATCTGAAAAGAAAACTATCTGACCGGAAGCTGCACCCGGGGAGGCAGGCAGACCGTGCGCGATTTCTTTGGCTTTCGCCAAATCTTTTTCCGAAAAAACGGGATGAAGCAACTCATCGATTTTTGCGGGTTCCATTCTCAAAAGCGCTTCCTGTTCGTCAATCAAACCTTTTTGGAGCATTTCTATAGCAATTCGCACCATCGCCTTTCCGGTTCTTTTTCCATTCCTTGTTTGCAAAATCCACAATTTCCCTTCTTCAATGGTAAACTCCAAGTCCTGCATATCTTTGTAATGTCGTTCCAAACGCTGCTGGATTTCATTTAATTCGGAAAAAATTTTCGGCATGGATTCCTCCAGCGAAGGGAAGTGTTGGCTTCTAACTTCTTCGGTTACATTGGCCAACTTTGCCCATCTTTTTGAACCTTCCAAGGTGATTTGCTGAGGCGTTCGAATGCCGGCAACGACGTCTTCACCTTGCGCATTGATCAAGTATTCTCCGGAAAAAATATTCTCGCCCGTAGCCGGGTCCCGCGTAAAAGCAACACCCGTGGCGGATGTTTCTCCCATATTTCCAAAAACCATGGCCTGCACATTCACCGCTGTGCCCCAATCGGCGGGGATTCCGTTTAGCGCCCGGTAATGAATGGCGCGCTCGTTCATCCAACTATCAAATACAGCCGTGATAGCGCCCCATAATTGTTCCCAAGGGTCCTGTGGAAATGCTTTCCCGCTTCGTTCTTCGATAAGACGGCTGAAAAGGGCGGACAATTCCCGAAGGTCTTCTACCGTCAATTCCGTATCATTTTTTACATCCCGTTCCCTTTTCATTTCATCAATGATTTCTTCAAAAGGGTCCATATCTTCTTTTGCCTCCGGCTTCATATTCATCACCACGTCGCCATACATTTGAATAAAACGGCGATACGAATCCCAAGCCGTTCTAGCTTTCCCTGGTTTTTTGGCAAAATTGCATACCACCTGATCATTCATCCCGAGATTCAAAACCGTGTCCATCATGCCGGGCATGGAAGCCCTTCCACCGGATCGCACCGAAAGAAGCAGTGGGTCGTCGGGGTCTCCGAATTTCCTGCCCGTTTGGGCATTAATCCACCCGATGCCTCCTTCTACTTCCTGTTTCAAAATTTCTATCGAACGGGCTTTTCCAATATTAAAATAATTGTTGCAGGCTTCTGTGGTTATGGTGAATCCGGGAGGCACCGGAATACCAATCCGGTTCATTTCTGCCAGGTTGGCCCCTTTTCCGCCAAGCAGTGCTTTCATGCTGCTATTGCCTTCAGCCTGTTTGTTGCCAAAGGTGAAAACGAATTTGGTAGCATTCATTTTTTTGAATTAATTTGGTTGACAAAATGGCTGCTCAAAAGTAAAACCGGCAAGATTCATTCAAAGTGACACAAGTCAATGAGCAGGTTGATAATTCTCACCAACCACTCTATTCAATATCAGGAACAGGATGTACTAAAATAGGAAAATTTTGCAAATCGGCCACTATTCTTTCCAAAAGCAATGGTTTGCAAAATCTCTGAGATTTGGTGAATTTTGGACATTCAGAATTGTAAAAAATGGGTAAAATCCACTGACAGTTTTATTTCAAAGAAATAGAATCCCTATCATTGCAGGATGAAATTGAAAAACGATTTGCTTTTGCGCACCGCCCGTGGTCAGACAGTTGAGCGGCCGCCCGTTTGGTTGATGCGGCAGGCGGGAAGAATCCTTCCTCAGTACAGGGCTTTGCGCAAAAAGGTTTCCAATTTTAAAGAACTCGTCCAACAACCGGAGCTGGCAGCACAGGTCACCCTTCAACCGGTGGATGAGTTAGGGGTGGATGCGGCCATCCTCTTTTCCGATATTTTGGTCATTCCCGAAGCAATGGGTTTGAATTACGAATTGATTGAAAAACACGGCCCGCATTTTCCTAAAACTATCCAAACAACGGCTGATATTGAACAACTTGCTCACGGAACCCTGGCAGCGGAACGACTGGACTATATATTTGAAGCCATTCGATTGACAAAAAATGAGCTCAACGGGAAAGTACCCTTAATTGGATTTTCGGGGGCGCCCTGGACATTGCTTGCCTATATGGTGGAAGGTTCAGGCAGCAAAACTTTTTCAAAAGCAAAAAAATTCCTCTACACCCAACCCAAAGCAGCTCACCGTCTCCTGGAAAAAATTACCGAGACGGTCATCGCTTATTTGAAAGGAAAAATTCGCGCAGGCGTAGACGCTGTTCAAATTTTCGATTCCTGGGCAGGAATCTTGTCCCCTGAACAGTTTGCTGATTTTTCATTGCCATACATTTCAAGGATCTGTTCCGAAATTGAGGAAGTACCCGTCATTGTTTTCCCGAAAGGGGCTTGGTTTGCTCTGAAATTATTCAGAAATTTGAAGTGCGAGGTAATTGGTCTCGATTGGAATACCGAAGCCCTGCAAGCCCGAACTTGGGTTGGGAAAGAAAAGATTTTACAGGGGAATTTAGACCCTTGCCTTTTGTATGCCAATCATCTTGATATTCAAAATACTGTTAATCAGATGCTTAAAGACTTTAATGGAAAACACATCGCCAACCTTGGCCACGGTGTTTACCCCGATACCCCACTGGACAATGTGAAGTGCTTTGTCGACACTGTCAAGGCATTTCGATATTCTTAGGACCTCGATATACTTCATTCGAAAAATATAACCTTTCTTTACCTTTGATTTGTACTTTTACAATAAACGATTAGATAACCAAAATACATGGGTTGGTTTAAACGATTAAAAAACGGCATTCAAACGGCGACGAAGTACAAAAAAGAGACGCCGGACGGCTTGTGGTATAAATGCAGGGGTTGCGGTGAAACGAGTACTTCAAAGGAGGTCCGTGCCAATTTCTTTAAGTGTCCAAAATGCAATTACCACGTCCGCATAAGTTCTTCGGATTATTTTGAAATGATTTTTGATGGAAAATATCAGGAATTTTTTGGAGACCTGGTGTCAACCGATTTTTTGGATTTCAAGGATTTGAAACCCTATGAAAGCCGGTTGAAAATTGCCAAAAAAACCACCGGTTTGAAGGACGCCATCGCTGTGGTACGGGGAAAGGTCAACAGGAAAAACCTCGTCGTTGCTGCAATGGATTTTAGTTTTATAGGAGGCTCAATGGGATCGGTCGTTGGCGAAAAAATTGCCAGGGCTATTGACAATTGCCTCAAAACAAAGACACCCCTTCTAATTATTTCCAAATCCGGAGGCGCCAGAATGCAGGAATCTGCCTTCTCCTTGATGCAGATGGCCAAGACCTCCGTGAAATTATCTCAATTGGCAAAAGCCGGAATCCCTTACTTTTCATTGATGACCGACCCCACCACGGGTGGTGTCACGGCTTCCTATGCGATGTTGGGCGACATCAATCTCGCCGAACCCAAAGCCCTGATTGCTTTTGCCGGCCCCCGCGTAATCAAGGAAACCATCAAAAAATACCTGCCGGAAGGCTTCCAAACCTCCGAATTTTTGCTCGACCACGGCTTCCTCGATTTCATCGGCGACCGCAAGGCTTTGAAAGAAAAAATCAGAGAGAGGCTCTACTTTTTCAACGGC
>CAZJYF010000184.1:0-7505 GCA_964549665.1 uncultured Saprospiraceae bacterium | reverse complement strand
ACCAATGACTACATAAACCCGAAATACCACTGTTTTCCGGAATCCAGAAAAATCATCGAAAGGGAAAACATCCCGCTCAACTTCCCTCCACCTCGACAATCATTTCAATTTCAACCGCCGTATTGAAGGGCAGTGAACCCATGCCTACGGCTGCCCTCGCGTGTCTTCCTTTGTCGCCAAAAACTGCCACCATCAAATCGGAGAAGCCGTTGATGACCTTCGGATGCTCCATGAAATCTGGCGCCGCATTGACCATTCCGAATACCTTTACGATGCGGTGAACGTTGTTGAGGTCGCCGATTTCTGCTTTTAGAACGGCTAATTGGTTGATTGCCGTCAGGCGGGCGGCGGCATAACCCTCTTCGATGGTTAAGTCCTTGCCCAATTTTCCGGTGACGTAAGTTCCATCAGCTTTTCTCGGCCCCTTCCCTGCCAGGAAAATCAAGTTGCCAGTTCGCACGGCATGAACATAGTTGGCAACCGGTTTGGACAATTCGGGCAGGACAATGCCCAATTCTTTTAGTTTTTGTTCGACGTCTGTGCTCTTCGTTTGAGCTTTACCAACTGGCAAATTTTGGTCAGAAGATTGGGACGGCTGACAAGCAAAAAACAAAAAGGGTAGCAACAAAATTAGCAGTTTCTTCATGGTTTCTATTTTTAGATTTGAGTATGTGACAAAATAAGTAGCCAGGAATCTTGCTTTATTTTTTTACCGTTTCTTAGCCTCCAATTCAAATGGATTTATGATTTCACGATAGTCGATTTACGATATTTGAAGCTGGTCCTTCTTTGTCGCTAGGAGGAAAACCTCAGAAGAAAAAAAGGAAAAATGTAGAAGGTCGAAAGTAAACCCCAAAGCAGATGCCTCCCAAATCAAAAATCCCACCTCATGAAATCGGGAATCACAAATCCGTAGTATTATCCAACACCTTCATTTTTCTTATTGGCTTGCCTTGTTTGTCCCACACTCACAAGATTTGGTCTTTTGTCCAGTGGAAGTTTACAAATTGCCCAACTGCCCACTGCCAACTGAACCTCACTCCCCCATCACCCTTCCCAAAAGCGCCTTCACCGGGTCGTGGTGTTTCACGACGATGACGGTGCGGTCGAGTCCGAGGGCTATTTCTTCGGGGATGTTTCCAAAAAGGATTTGGGGATAAATGCTCTTTCCCGCCGCGCCAACCAAGACGGCATCGTAATTTTTGGCTTCCTCGATGATGCCTTTCACCACTTGGTCGCTGCGAATAATTTTGCTGCCGGTGTCGAATCCGTTGGTCGAGGAAATCCTTTCCCGAGCTCGTTGTAGGGTCTCTTCTATCTTTTGGACTTGGGAGGCGGGAGCATCTTCGGCGGCTACCTGACAAAGGGTGAGTTGCCCACCCAAAAGCCGGGCAAGGGCAGTGCCGTATTGTTCGGCACATTGGGCGTGTTCTCCTCCTGCGGTGGGCAATAAAATTTTGCGGATGGGTTTATCGCCGACGATTTTTGCCAGCATGATGTCGCTGCGGGCGTGGGTGACGATGGCGTCGGTAATCGTTCCGAGAATTTTTTCTTTGTTGGTTGAAAAGCCTTTCCATCCGAGAATGATGAGGCTGCAATACCGCTCCCGTGCCGTTTCCAAAATGGTGCGGGCGATGTGGTGGCCAACCCGTATCAAGGCGTGGGCTGGAATGCCCTGTTTTTCGAGGATAGCGCGGGCGGATTTGAGCAGCACCTCTTCCCGTTCGATGACTTGTTGGTCGAAAGCCGTGGTCGGCAACTGTTCGGGTATAGTGACGACGCGCAACAATAAAATTTCCCCGTTTCTCGACTTGGCAACGGCGGCAGCCAGCGTAATCAGGCTTTCCATTGTCGCCGGGTTAGCTATCGGCACCAACACGCGGAAGCGGCTTTTATCCGTTGTACCCCTGCCCTGACTGTGAGCGATATGGGAAGACAATCCGGGTAAGGCGGCTTCCTCCAACTGGGTACTCTTCCAGGCAATGAAGGCGACCATTCCCAAAAACAGGCTGCCAAATGCCAAAACCAAAGGCAGTGGATGCTGGAAAATTTGAGCAATCAAATACAAATTAGCCAAAATGCCAAGCGCCGGAAGCAGTGGAACCAAGGGCACCTTGAAGGGGCGTTCCATGTCCGGGAATTTTCGGCGATGAACGATTAAAGCGGCATTGACCATTATCAAAGCCAGCAAAAGCACCGTGTTTGCAAAATAGGAAAGCTCTTCAAGCGGAAGAATCAGGGCGAAAATCAAAATGGCTCCGCCCACCAAAACAACGGCGGTGATAGGTGTTCGGGTACTCGGATTGATGACGCCAATCTTCTTCGGTAAATGCCCCAATTGGCTCATCGAAAGCACCACTCTCGAACCTGCCATAATCGAAGCATTGGAAGCCGAAATCATCGAAAAAATGGCTCCGGCGACGATTACATAACCCCCGATGTACCCGAGAAATTTCCGGGCTGCTTCTCCCATCGAGGCTTCTGTATAATGCTGCAAGCCGGCAAACAAAACGACCAAAACTACGAGGATGTACAAAACACTTACTACTGCCATGGAAATAAAAATCGCGCGGGGAATATTTTTTACCGGATTTTTGACTTCTCCGGCGGATGCAGCAATGGCAGAGAATCCAAAGAAGGTGATGAAAACCAAAGCCGCCGTCGAACCGATTTGTAGAAAGTCGTCATTGAACCGGTCCATCACCTCGTCGGTATTGACGAATTTCAACCCCCCGAAAATAAACCAAATCAACAACAACACCTTTGCCCCGGTGATGACAACCTGAAATTTTCCCGATTCTTTGGTGCCTTTGATATTGAGAAAGGTAAGTCCGACAAGCATGGCTATTCCGAACAATTCTTCGATGGGGCTTTGCCAAATGAATTCATTGAAATAACTCGACAAACTCGCCACGTAGAACGCGCAGGAAGAGGCGTACCCCAAAAAAAGCGCCCAACCAACGAAGTAGGCAAGCGGCGGGGAAAAGGTCTTGCGGGCATAGAGGTAGCCCTCGCCGGTGCGGGGATAGATGGAGACAAATTCGCAATAGGTGAGTGCCGTAAACGTTGCCACCAAGGCCGCCAACAAAAAAGCGACAATCGCCGCCGAACCCACGTTGCGGATTGCGAGACCCGAAAGGGTGAAAATCCCCGCCGCAATCATGGTGCCGATACCAATTGCCAGAGCGGAGGTCAAGCCGAGGTCCCGGCTAAGTTCGGTTTCTACGCGATTGTTTCGATTTGGTTGGTCTGCCATAGTATATCATCAAATTAGTAGCGTCCAAGTTATAGAATTAAGGGAGGGTGACAAAATTATTTTTTCTTGGCAATAGTTCTCGTCAGAGACGAGGAAATAGTGGGTTCGGATTTCAAATCCTCACTAGCAACGTGCACTCCGCTACTTAAATCAGTCAAAGATCTGGAAACAAGGGCATGCATCGCAATCCTTTAGGAATAAAGTTGCCTAATAATACAACTTTTTATAAATTTGTACGAGTAAAGAAACAAACAGCATGCCTTGCATAAAAATAATCAATTCAATCAAATTGTACATCTATGCTAGGGACCATAAACCACCTCACTTTCATGCCATATATGCTGAACACGAAGAATTAATTGAAATCAATACGCTGGATAACTATTCTGGTGCATTACCCAAAACTCAAAGAAAAAAGGTTTTAAATTGGGCGAGTAACAACAATCATTATTTGATGAATAAATGGAATGAATTCAATCCTAAGCATTAAATTTATTGATGATGAGAACTGCAAAAAGAATAATCAAGATACACGAAATAGTCGGTTACAAAATTTTCTGCCTATTCGATAACGGCGAATCCAGAATAATTGATTTCGAAAGGCTCTTCAAGGAATGGAAAGTAAAAAAAGAAAATGTTGAATATGTCTTAACCCAATCATTGGAGGAATTCCAAAAAGTAGCTTTGATTGATGGAACTTTCGTTTGGAAAAACATCAAAATAAAGTCCACTGACGAAAACGGCAAAAAAGTAATTTACCATTTTGATGTAGATCCAATTGTGATGTATGAATCGAGCGAAACGGATGTATCCAGAAAAATAAAAATTGGCTTGATGATTAAAAAAGTCAGACGTGAATTGGGACTTACTCAAGAAGAATTAGCCGTAAAAAGCGGAACTTCAAAACATTACATTTCAAGAATTGAGAATAATAAATCTGGAATAGAGTTGTCAACTTTGATAAAAATAATTGAAGGAGGCTTAGGGAAGAGGCTTCAATTGAAAATTGTTTAAAACCCACCTGCTTGTGGTCTTATCTCCCGCTCTTTTGCTTAATGCCATCTTCTCAAAGGAAGAGTTAGAAGTTAAATACGAAACCGTGACAAAGGCTATTTCATCTATTAATCCTACAGCAACAATATGTCAACATTAACAGCAAGAGCGCATAAAGAATGAATTACAAGGTTTTCTTCTTTATTTTTATTTCTATCATTTTGCAGCAACCCGTCAATGCGATTTCTGAATATAGATATGGGGACAGTTTATTTGTATGGGCAAAATCAGGATTAACATTAAGAGATAGCACATCCATCAGGTCAGCAAAATCTTTTATCATTCTTTATGGGGAGCAAATAACGATAATTGATAGAAATATTGGAAGAACTGCATTTGAAGTCCAAGAGTTCGGAGTTCCAAGTTTTACAATAAAGGGTTGTTGGGTCAGAGTGAAATACAAAAACCATATCGGATATGTGTTTGATGGATATTTGTCACGGCTTGAACCGGTTATCATAAAAGAGAGATTTGGGATTCCATACGTTGAAAACCTTGAAGAGTATTTATTCAGGGCATACAATTTTATAAAAAAGGAAGTTGAAACTTTGCCTACATCCTATGATTACCAAAAGAGAATTTATAAATTCGAGGGAGGGGTTGAATTAATTGAAGAAGGTTCTGTTGGATGGTATATGCACCAACTAATCATTCCAAATATATCTTTTGAAGAAGGGTACTTGCTGGCTAACTTTCTTTTCGACCTTGAAAAAAACTATAAAGAAAAAGAAAAGCCAGGTTGTCGGAGGTATAGCAAAATTGCGCCCCAATTAATTGAATTGATTTTGGATTGTGAATTATCAACTAAATTCAAAGTAGAAAAAGTTGGAAGGAAAATAATTATTTCTGAAAGAGGAAGTGGTTAAATGCGGACTTCAACATCATAGCTTTTTATAAATTTTTTTGATGGGTTCCCTAATCATTTTAACTGCACTTTTTACTAACTAAAACTTGCCTTTTTCCACTCAAACAGTTGTTTTTATCAAATGATATAAAAAATATTCGACTCATCATAGTTGGGCTCATTTGTTTTCTTTTTTTTCTGGGTTAAAGATAAACTTTGAATTCTGTTTTGCAACTTTGGTTTTTGGTATTTCTTTCCAGATTTGCTTGTTGTAAAATGGCAGGAGGCTGTCTCATACATACGCATGTAAAAGTCCTTCCGAGGTAATAATTTGCAAAATATTTGGGGTTTAGTAAATTTAAAATCAAGGAGTTATAGATTTACCAAATTATAAAAATTTTGCAAATCGGGTCTTTTACATACGTATGTATGATATAGCCTCGTGCAGGAAGCGCTGTTCATTGCTTTAAGTTTTTTTACAAATTATATTCTATTAAATTTTATATTTACAAGCAAGGATTACCTTATTTTTTTTCAAAAAAGGAAGAATATTTTGGAACGAAAACCCTTCATTTTTTCAACGTCAATAAAATTTTAAAGCATGCAGCAGGTGCAAGATTTCATTCAGGCGAATAAACAACGCTTTCTGAGCGAACTTTTTGATTTACTGAGAATTCCTTCCGTCAGCGCTGACCCGGCGCATAAAAAAGACATTTTGAAAACGGCGGAATTCGTAGCCGGAAACCTCCGAAAAGGAGGCGCCGATGCGGTGGAGATTTGTGAAACGGATGGCAACCCAATTGTTTACGGCGAGAAGATAATAGATGCCGCGGCACCTACCGTTTTGGTCTATGGGCACTACGACGTTCAACCCCCCGACCCCCTCGATTTGTGGGAATCGCCCCCTTTTGAACCAACGATAAAAAAGACGGCCCAGCATCCCGATGGAGCCATTTTTGCGAGAGGTTCCTGCGACGACAAGGGGCAGTTTTTCATGCACCTGAAGGCTTTAGAGGCGATGTTGGCGAATGATGCTTTGCCCTGCAACCTCAAATTCATGATTGAAGGAGAGGAGGAAGTAGGCTCCGAGCATCTGGGCATTTTTTGCAAAGAAAACAAAGAAAAACTCGCCTGCGAGGTGGTTCTGATTTCGGACACGTCCATCATCGCTAATGAGGTGCCCTCCATCACGACGGGGCTTCGCGGACTGTGCTACATGGAAGTGGAAGTGACGGGCCCGAATAAAGACCTCCATTCGGGGGTTTACGGCGGTGCCGTCGCCAATCCGCTCAATACCCTGTGCCAAATGATTGCTTCGCTGCACGACGAAAACGACCACATCACCATCCCCGGTTTTTATGATGACGTAGCAGAAGTGTCGAAGGAGGAAAGGAAAGAAATGAACAAAGCCCCCTTCGACCTTGATAATTACAAAACCCATCTCGGAATCCGAGAGGTGCGGGGGGAAAAGGGATTCACCACTTTAGAGCGCACCTCCATTCGACCCACCCTCGATGTCAATGGCATTTGGGGCGGTTATACGGGCGAGGGTGCCAAGACAGTCCTTCCGGCAAAGGCTTCCGCCAAAATCAGCATGCGGTTGGTGCCGAATCAAAAATATAAAAAGATAGAGGTCTTGTTCGAGACGCATTTTAAAAAAATTGCCCCGCCTTCTGTCACCGTGAAGGTGACGCCCCTTCACGGAGGTGAAGCAGCCGTGACCCCCACCGACACCCCCGAATACCGCGCAGCCTACAAGTCCATGGAAACCACCTTTTGCAAACCGCCCATTCCCCAACGCAGTGGCGGAAGCATCCCCATTGTCGCCTTGTTCGAAGAGGTTTTGGGCGTAAAAACCGTTTTGATGGGTTTCGGATTGGACAGCGACTCCATCCACTCGCCAAACGAGCACTTTGGACTGTTCAATTTTTACAAAGGAATTGAAACGATTCCCTATTTTTATCAATATTATGCCGCATTGAGAACTGGAAAATAATCTGGGATTAGTATTGGCAGAGACGTCCCGGGTTTGCATTTTGCTCTTATTTCCTCGCTAGGAGGTTGTCTCATACATACGTATGTAAAAGACCTTTCTAAACAATCATTGGCGAAATCTTTCAGATTTAGAAAATTACAACCTAAGATTTATGGTTCTACTACCATTTTAGTGGAAATGCCTAAATGCTATAATGACTTAATGCTTCAATAGAAATGTGTGAAAATCAAATTTTCAGACGAATCCATACTTAACAAGGATTGATAACCAAGCTAACACAAATAAGGATTAATAACTCATGTTGCGCACTTGAAACGGACTGCTGAGTGAGATTGACCTTTTTCATTTTAGTGGAG